>JBASTF010000598.1:0-5007 GCA_049274755.1 Rubrivivax sp.
GCCGATGGTGCCGCCGATGCCGCCCGTGTCGCCGGAGAACTGCACCGTCGGCGTCATCACGAAATCGGCGGCGGCGAGCTGGCCGCCGCCGACGTTGGAATCGGCCTGCAGCTGGCCCTGCGCCGCCAGTGCACGTTCCTGCTGCAGGTTCTGCATCGCGGCGCCGCGTTCGACGACGGCGAAGCAGCCCGACTCCTGCACGATCATGCGCAGCATCGTCGCCGGCGAGCCCAGCCCGTATTTCGACAAGCCGCTGACGACATGGGCCTGCGGCTCGGCCACGGCCAGCGTGCCCAGTTCCTGGCTGCACTTCTCGACGCTGGGCTGGTCCGAGGCCAGGGCCGGCAAGGCCAGGCCCAGCGGGGCCAGCAGCGCCACGGCGGCGCGGGTGTGGGTGGTGGGCAGCACGGGTTCCTCCGGGAGACTGGGCTTGCCGCTCGCTTTGGCGGCATCCGCGCAGTGTGGGCCTGCCATGCCGCGCGCGCCATCCCAAAAGGAAAGGGGACAGGGCTTCATCGCTGCGGCACCCAGCGCCGGCGCAAGGCCTGCTGGCTGCCGCAGCGGCCGAGCCGGCTCAGGGGTAGAGCCCGCGCTCTTCGCGCGCCGTCAGGATGCGCTCGCAGGCCACGGCAAAGGTGGCGGTGCGCAGCGTGATGCGGTACTTGTCGGCGGTGTCCCAGATCTTCTTCAGCGCGCCGATCATGATCTTGTCCAGGCGCACGTTGATCTCGTCTTCGGTCCAGAAGAACGAGCTGAAGTCCTGCACCCACTCGAAGTAGCTGACGGTCACGCCGCCGGCATTGCAGATGACGTCGGGCACGACGAGGATGCCGCGGTCGGCCAGGATGTCGTCGGCCGCCGGCACCGTGGGCCCGTTGGCGCCTTCCAGCACCAGCCTGGCCTTCACGCGGCGGGCGCGGTCGGCCGTGATCTGGCCTTCCAGCGCCGCCGGCACCAGGATCTCGCAGGCCACGTCCCAGAAGTCTTCGCCCGCCATGGGCTCGGCGCCGGCGAAGCCGCCGACGCCGCCGCTGGCCTTCACATGCGCCGTGAGGTCGGCCATGTCGAAGCCCTTGGCGTTGTAGATCGTGCCGGTGTGGTCTTGCGCGGCCACGATCTTGGCGCCGGCCTGCACAAACAGCTCGGCCGCCGACGAACCGACGTTGCCGAAGCCCTGCACCGCCACCCGGGCGCCTTCCAGTTCCAGGCCCAGGCGGCGCGCGGCTTCCCTACCAGTGACGAACACACCGCGGCCGGTGGCCTTGACGCGGCCCAGCGAGCCACCCAGGTGGATGGGCTTGCCGGTGACGACGCCGGTGGCGGTGGAACCGGTGTTCATCGAATACGTGTCCATCATCCACGCCATGATCTGCGGGTTGGTGTTCACGTCGGGCGCCGGAATGTCCTGCTGCGGCCCGATGATGATGCCGATCTCGCTGGTGTAGCGGCGCGTCATGCGCTCCAGTTCCTTGATCGACAGCTTTTTCGGGTCGACGCGGATGCCGCCCTTGGCGCCGCCATAGGGCAGGTTCACCGCGGCGTTTTTGATGCTCATCCAGGCCGACAGCGCCATCACCTCTTCCAGCGTCACGTCGGGGTGGTAGCGCACACCGCCCTTGCCGGGGCCGCGGCTCAGGTTGTGCTGCACGCGGTAGCCCTCGAAGTGCATGACCTCGCCGTTGTCCATCTCGATGGGGATGTCGACGATCAGCGCCCGTTTCGGGCGCTTCAGCGTGTCGGCCCAGCGGGCCAGGTGGCCCAGGTAGGGCACGACGCGGTCGACCTGGCTGAGGTAGGTGCCCCAGGGGCTGTCGGGCTGGGGGTGAACGAAGGACAGGGGTTCGGTCATCGTGGTTTCCTCAAGTGGGGCCGTGGTTTGCCGCCGCCTCGTGAGCGCCGGCCCGGCACAGGCTGCGCACTGTAGGCGCCGGCGCCACTGCGCAACCGCCCAGGTCATGCGACCTTTGCATAACCCGCCGCGGCGCGCTTCATGGCCCGTGCTCGACGGCTCACTACACTGCCGGCCATGAACACGAACGTAGTCGCCTTCATCGGCGGTGGCAACATGGCCAGCGCGCTGATCGGCGGGCTGCTGAAGGCCGGGCGCACGCCGGCTTCGGTGCTGGTCGTCGAGCCCTTCGAAGCCCAGCGCGTCAAGCTGGCGCAGCAACACGGTGTGTCGGCCCAGGCCACGGCCGACGCCGCGCTGGCCCAGGCCGCGCTGGTGGTGTGGGCCGTGAAGCCGCAGCTGTTTGCCGAGGCCGCGGCGCCCTGTGCCGCCCACATCGGCAGTGCACTGCAGCTCAGTGTGATGGCCGGCATCCGCAGCGACAGCATCGTCGCCGCCAGCGGCAGCTCGCGTGTGGTGCGTGCGATGCCGAACACACCGGCGCTGATCGGCCGCGGCATCGCCGGCCTCTATGCCCGCGACGCTGTCTCGGCGGCCGAACGCAGCGAGATCGAGAGCCTGCTGGCACCCACCGGCGCCACGCTGTGGGTGGCGCAGGAGGCCGACCTCGATGCCGTCACCGCGTTGTCGGGCTCAGGCCCCGCCTATGTGTTTTTTGTCGTCGAGGCGATGATGAAAGCCGGCGTCGAGATGGGTCTCAGCGAAGCCCAGGCGCGCACGCTGGCCCTGGCCACCTTCGACGGCGCCACCGCGCTGGCCCAGGCTTCGCCGCTGCACCCCAGCGAACTGCGCGCCCAGGTCACCAGCAAGGGCGGCACCACGCATGCGGCGATCACCTCGCTGCAGGCCGACGGCGTGGACACCGCGTTCGTGAAGGCGCTGAAGGCGGCGCAGCAGCGCGCACGCGAGCTCGGTTAACGCAAGGCCAGGTCGGCGGCGACGCCGCAGAACACCGCAAAACCCAGCCAGTGGTTCTGGCGGAAGGCGCGGAAGCAGCCGTCGCGTGTGCGGCTGCGGATCAGCGTGAAGTGCCAGACCGCCTGCGCTGCGCCGGCGGCGATGCCGAGCAGGAACACCGGCCCCAAGCCCAGCCAGCGGCCCAGCCCCGCCCAGGACAGCAGGTAGATCGCGTAGAAAACCATCACGCCGGCGACGTCGAAACGGCCCAGCGTGATGGCCGAGGTCTGGATGCCGATCTTCAGGTCGTCGTCGCGGTCGACCATCGCGTATTCGGTGTCGTAGGCCAGCACCCAGAACAGGTTGCCGACCAGCAGCCACCAGCCGGCGGCGGGCACCGCGTCCAGCCGCCAGTCGCTGCCGCCCAGGGCGGCCGAGAACGCCATCGGAATGCCGAAGCTGAAGGCCACGCCCAGCACCGCCTGCGGCATCGCCACCAGGCGCTTGGCATAGGGGTAGACCAGGCTCACCGCCAGCGCCACGAACGACAGCAGGATGGTCGGCGGGTTCGTCGTCAGCACCAGCCCGAAAGCCAGCAGGGCCAGCACGGCGCCCAGCAGCAGCGCCTCCTTCACCGGCACGGCGCCGCTGGTCACCGGGCGCTGTGCGGTGCGCTTGACGTGGCGGTCGAACTCCTTGTCGGCGACGTCGTTGACGCAGCAGCCGGCGCTGCGCATCAGCACCGTGCCGAGCACGAACACCAGCAGCAAATGCCAGCCCGGCCAGCCGTCGGCGGCGATCCACAGCGCGCTCAGCGTCGGCCACAGCAGCAGCAGCCAGCCGGCGGGGCGGTTCCAGCGGATCAGGTCGAGGTACAGCGACAGGCGGGAACGCGGGGTGGCCATCGTGGACATGGCCGGATTATCCTGAGCCTTCCGCAAGGAGGAGACCCACGATGCACAGCGTTCCAAAGAAGTTCCTGGCCGTGCTGGCGCTGCTTGCCGCACCGGTCTTCGCGCAGCAAAGCCCCTGGCAGACGGTGGCGAACCCGCCGCCGGTGGCCACGGGCGCCGACGGTCTGCCGCACAGCGCCAGCTGCAGCGGCTACCCCGGCACCGACGCCAGCTACAGGTTCTGGGTCAAACCCGGCGACCCGAAGAAGCTGGCCGTCGTGTTCGACGGTGGCGGCGCCTGCTGGGACAACCTGACCTGCAGCTTCCCCTTCGGCGGCGGCGTGCGCGACCCGCTGCTGCAGTTCTACACACCGGCTATTCCCGCAGGCGTCGACCCCAGCCAGTACGGCGGCCTGCTGGACTTCAGCAACACCACGAACCCGGTGCGCGACTGGACGGTGGTTGCGCTGCCCTACTGCACCGGTGACGTGCACCTGGGCTCGGTCGACCGCCAGTACCAGATGGTCGGCCACCCGGGCCTGCCGCGCACCTTCACGATCCACCACCGCGGCTACGACAACTTCATGGTCGTGCTGGACTGGATGCAGAAGAACCTGCAGGCCGACGTCAGCGACCTGCTGGTCACCGGTGCCAGTGCCGGCGGCTATGGCGCGGCAGCCCACGCGCCCTGGGTGGCGCGCCAGTACCCGCGCGCGCGGTTGGCTGTGCTGGCCGATGCCAGCCAGGGTGTGGCCACCGCCGGCTTCGAAAGCGGCACGCCGGGCCGCGGTTCGTGGAACATGCAGCTGGCGCCCTGGGTCCACGGCGACAACCCGATGGCCGTGCCCAGCAACGAACTGGTGCGGCGTGGTGCCCAGGCCTATCCGAACGGCCGCTTCGCGCAGTACACGACCAACCAGGACGGTGTGCAGATCGGCTTCTACGCCTACATGAAGCTCTTTTTCGGCCCCGGCGGCGCCTGCCGCCGCATCGCGCCGGACTGGAACCAGCAGATGCTGGCGGCGCTGTCGGTGGACAAGGCGGCACTGCCGAACTTCCGCTCCTACCTGCGTGCCGGCGACGGCCACACGGTGATCGGCGACAGCGGCTTCTACGCCGCGCAGGCCGGGGCGCCGACGGTGGCGGCCTGGCTCACGGCGATGCTGGACCCCGCCGGCGTCGACGCCTGGCAGCATGTGGCCTGCCCCGAGTGCCTGACGCCGCTGCCTTGCAGCGGGCCTTGAGCCGCGCCGGCGCCGCGGTGCTGGTGGTCGGCGGCGCCAACCTCGACCTGCTGGCCACCTGCGC
>JBASTF010000599.1:0-5242 GCA_049274755.1 Rubrivivax sp.
GGCCTACGGCACGGCCACGGTGCCGCGTGTCGACAAGATCACCGGCCCCGGCAACGCCTATGTCGCCAGCGCGAAGCGGCGGGTGTTCGGCCAGGTCGGCATCGACATGATCGCCGGGCCCAGCGAGATCCTGGTGCTGGCCGACGGCAGCACGCCAGCCGACTGGGTGGCGATGGACTTGTTCAGCCAGGCCGAACACGACGAACTGGCACAAAGCATCCTGCTGTGCCCGGACGCGGCCTACATCGGCGCCGTGCAGGCCGCCATCGACCGCCTGCTGCCGGCGATGCCGCGCCGCGAGGTCATCCGCGCCAGCCTCGAAGGGCGCGGCGCGCTGATCCGCACACGGTCGATGGACGAGGCCTGCGCCATCAGCAACCGCATCGCGCCCGAACATCTGGAAGTCAGCTCGCGGGAGCCGCAGCGCTGGGAACCGCTGCTGAAACATGCCGGCGCCATCTTCCTGGGCGCCTTCACCAGCGAAAGCCTGGGCGACTACTGCGCCGGCCCCAACCATGTGCTGCCGACCTCGGGCACCGCGCGTTTCAGTTCGCCGCTGGGTGTCTACGACTTCCAGAAACGCAGCAGCCTTATCGAAGTGAGCGAAGCGGGCGCCAACATCCTGGGGCCGATCGCGGCCGAGCTGGCTTATGGTGAAGGGCTGCAGGCCCATGCACGGGCGGCCGAGATGCGTCTGAAACGGTAACACGAAATTCGTGTTACACTGAATTCGTGTTGCACGATTTCAGTGTGCTGCGATGAAAAACCTCACGATCACCGTCGACGATCCCGACCTCGAGTGGGCGCGGGTCGAAGCGGCCAAACGCGGCACCAGCGTTTCGCGCCTGGTCGGCAGCTTCATTTCCGAGATGCGCCGGCGTGACGACGCCTATCTGCGTGCCTACGAGGCCTGGAAGTCGGACACGCGCACCTGGGCCAGCGACGGCACGGCCTACCCCAGCCGCGAGCAGACCCACGAGCGTGAGGCTCAGGCGTGAGCCCTGCCGTCTTCGTCGACGCCAACGTGCTGATCTACAGCGAGGACGGGCGCGACCCGGCCAAGCAGCAGGCGGCGCTGCAGTGGCTGGACACGCTGTGGCAGCGCGGCTGCGGCCGCCTGAGCTCGCAGACGCTGACCGAGTTCTACGTCAATGCCACGCGCAAGATCCGCCCGGCCCTGGCCCAGGGCGAGGCGCGGGCCAAGATCCGACGTTTTGCCGCCTGGCAGCCCTGGCAGATCGACCATGCGACGATGGAGTCGGCCTGGGCCGTGGAAAGCCGCTTCGGCCTGCATTTCTGGGACAGCCTGGTGGTCGCCTCGGCCCAGCACCTGGGTTGCCGCTATGTGCTGAGCGAAGACCTGTCGCACGGCCAGCAGTACGGCTCGGTGCAGGTGATCAGCCCTTTCCGCAGCAGCGTCGAGCTGCTGGACACACCATGACGACGACCCCAGCGCTCGCCGAGCGCATGCAGCGCACGATCCGCCAGGACGTGGCTTCGATGCACGCCTACGCCATCCAGCCCAGCGCCGGCCTCGTGAAGCTGGACGCGATGGAGAACCCCTTCCGCCTGCCGCCCGAACTGCAGCATGCGCTGGGCGAACGCCTGGGCCGTGTGGCGATCAACCGCTACCCGGGCGCCGGCAGCGCGGCCCTGGTCGAGGCCTTGTCGCGTTTTGTCGAACTGCCGGCCGGCTGTGCGCTGACGCTGGGCAACGGCTCCGACGAACTGATCGACATGCTGTCGGTGGCCTGCAACGTGCCGGGCGCCACCATCCTGGCGCCGCTGCCGGGCTTCGTGATGTACGAGATGTCGGCCAGGCTGCGTGGGCTGCAGTTCGTCGGCGTGCCGCTGACGGCCGGCTTCGAGCTCGATGCCGACGCGATGCTGGCCGCCATCGAACGGCACCGGCCGGCGCTGACCTACATCGCCTACCCGAACAACCCGACGGCCAACCTCTGGGACGACGCCGTCATCGAACGCATCGTCGCTGCAGTCGGTGCGCAGAACGGCCTGGTGGTGTTCGACGAGGCCTACCAGCCCTTCGCCTCGCGCAGCTGGATGCAGCGTTTGGCCGCACACCCGCATGTGCTGGTGATGCGCACGCTCAGCAAGTTCGGCCTGGCCGGCGTGCGGCTGGGTTATCTCTGCGGCGCCGCGGCGCTGATCCACGAGGTCGACAAGGTGCGGCCGCCGTACAACGTCAGCGTGCTGAACGCGGAAGCCGCGCTGTTTGCCATCGAACACGCCGACGAATATGCGCGCCAGGCCGCGCTGCTGCGCGCCGAACGTGCGAAGCTGCAGGCCGCGCTGGCGCAGCTGGCCGGCGTGCACGCCTTCCCCAGCGAGGCCAACATGATCCTCGTGCGTGTGCCCGACTCGAAACGTGCTTTCGACGCCATGAAGGCGCGTGGTGTGCTCGTCAAGCACATCGCCGGGCTGCATCCGCTGCTTGCCAACTGCCTGCGCCTGACCGTCGGTGCACCCGACGAGAACGAACTGATGCTTCGCGCCCTGAAAGAGAGCCTGTGATGCGTACCGCCGACATCCGCCGCGACACCAAGGAAACGCAGATCCGCGTGCAGCTGAACCTGGACGGCAAGGGCGACGCCCAGCTGGCCACCGGCATCGGTTTTTTCGACCACATGCTGGACCAGATCGCGCGCCACGGCCTCATCGACCTGGACATCGCCGCCAACGGCGATCTGCACATCGACGGCCACCACACGGTGGAAGACGTGGGCATCACGCTGGGCATGGCGGTGGCGCAGGCGGTGGGCGACAAGAAGGGCATCACCCGCTACGGCCATGCCTACGTGCCGCTGGACGAGGCCTTGTCGCGCGTGGTCATCGACTTCTCCGGCCGCCCCGGCCTGCACATGGACGTGCCGTTCAAGGCCGGCATGATCGGCGGCTTCGACACCCAGCTGACCTACGAGTTTTTCCAGGGGTTCTCGAACCACGCGCTGGTCACGCTGCACATCGACAACCTGAAGGGCGACAACGCGCACCACCAGTGCGAAACGGTGTTCAAGGCTTTCGCGCGTGCACTGCGCATGGCGCTGACGCCCGACCCACGTTCGGCCGGCGTCATTCCGTCGACCAAGGGCTCGCTGTGAACGCAGAGACCGTTGCGGTCGTCGACTACGGCATGGGCAACCTGCGCTCGGTGTCGCAGGCGGTGGCCCATGTGGCGCGCGACGCCCGCGACATCAAGGTCATCGTCACGGCGAACCCGGAGGAGGTCTACGCTGCCGACCGCATCGTGCTGCCGGGCCAGGGCGCGATGCGCGACTGCATGCGCGAACTGCAGGACAGCGGCCTGCAAGACGCCGTGCTGCACGCCGCGGCGCACAAGCCGCTGATGGGTGTGTGTGTGGGCATGCAGATGCTGCTGACCCACAGCGAGGAGCAGGACACGCCGGGGCTGGGCCTGATCCCCGGCGAGGTGCGGCGCTTCCGGCTGGAAGGTCGGCTGCAGCCCGACGGCAGCCGCTACAAGGTGCCGCAAATGGGCTGGAACCGCGTGTTCCAGCGCCAGACGCCCAGGGCGCACGCACTGTGGCAGGGCATCCCCGACGGCGCGTACTTCTATTTCGTGCACAGCTACCATGCCGATCCGGCCGACCCGCTGCACTCGGCCGGCGAAACCGAGTACGGCGCCCGCTTTACCTGCGCCGTGGCCCGGGATAACATTTTTGCGACGCAGTTCCACCCCGAGAAAAGCGCCGCGCACGGTCTGGCTCTCTACCGCAACTTCCTGCGCTGGAAGCCCTGACGCTTCGTTCCCGCCCCTGTCCTCCCTTTTCATCGCTGTTGCACAGCCATGCTGCTGATTCCTGCCATCGACCTGAAAGACGGCCATTGCGTGCGCCTGCAACAAGGCGACATGCAGGCTTCCACGACCTTCGGCGACGATCCGGCCGCGATGGCGCGCCGCTGGCTGGACGCCGGCGCACGCCGTTTGCACCTGGTGGACCTGAATGGCGCCTTCGCCGGCAAGCCGGTGAACGAAGCGGCGGTGAAGGCCATCCTGCGTGAGGTCGGCGACGAGATTCCGGTGCAGCTGGGCGGTGGCATCCGCGACCTCGACACCATCGAGCGCTATCTCGACGACGGCATCAGCTACATCATCATCGGCACCGCGGCGGTGAAGAACCCGGGTTTCCTGAAAGACGCCTGCACGGCCTTCGGCGGCCACATCATCGTCGGCCTGGACGCCAAGGACGGCAAGGTCGCCACCGACGGCTGGAGCAAGCTCACCGGCCACGAGGTTGTGGACCTGGCGAAGAAGTTCGAGGACTACGGCGTCGAAGCCGTGATCTACACCGACATCGGCCGCGACGGCATGCTCACCGGCATCAACATCGAGGCCACCGTGACGCTGGCGCAGGCGCTCAGCATTCCCGTCATCGCCTCGGGCGGCCTGTCGAACATCGCCGACATCGAACGGCTCTGCGCCGTCGAACCCGAGGGCGTGGAAGGTGTGATCTGCGGCCGCAGCATCTACACCGGCGCGCTGGACTTCACCGCCGCCCAGGCCCGCGCCGACACGCTGAACGGCCAGCCCTGAGCGCCGCGCCTTGCTGCGCGCATTGGCCGTTGCCAACTACCGCTCGCTGCGCCAGCTGCTGCTGCCGCTGGCCAGTCTGACCCTGGTCACCGGCCCCAACGGCAGCGGCAAATCCAGCGTCTACCGCGCCCTGCGCCTGCTGGCCGACACGGCCCACGGCGGTGTTGTGCGCTCGCTGGCGCGTGAGGGCGGGCTGCGTTCGGTGCTGTGGGCCGGGCCGGAGCGGTTTTCTGCTGCCATGCTGCGCGGCGAAGAACCGGTGCACGGCACACGCCGCAGTGAACCGGTGAACCTGCGCCTGGGTTTTGCCGGCGACGCGCAGGCTTTCGGCTACGCCATCGACATCGGCCTGCCGCTGCCGTCGTCGTCGCTGTTCGCCGACGACCCGGAGATCAAGAGCGAACTGGTCTGGAACGGCCCGCTGCTGCGCCCGGCCGCGACGCTGGCCAAACGCGAGAACACCTTGCTGCAGGTGCGTGGCGACGACGGCGGCTGGCGCATGCTGGAAGGCCGGCTGCCGCCCTACCTGGGCATGCTGGCCGAGTACGTGGATCCGCATGGCGCGCCCGAACTCGTGGCGCTGCGCGAGCAGGTGCGGGCCTGGCGCTTCTACGACCACTTCCGCAGAGACGGCGACGCGCCGGCGCGCGCGCCGCAGCTGGGCACACG
>JBASTF010000600.1:0-11836 GCA_049274755.1 Rubrivivax sp.
GTCGAGCGGCTGTGGAAGAGCGTGAAGTACGAGGACGTGTACCTCAAGGCCTACGAGAGCGTCAGCGCCGCGCGGCACAGCCTGGGCGCGTACTTCGAGTTCTACAACGCGCGCCGGCCGCACCAGAGCCAAGACGGGCGCACGCCGGACATGGTATACTTCGACTCGCTGCCGCCCGCGAAGGCTGCAGCGTGATGGGTTGAACCATGAGTACATGGGCTCAACCGGGGTGCCTCCGGCGGCCTGGCAGGGGCCTTGGATTGAAGAAGTTCAAACCGCAGCCAATCCACTTATCTCAGGCCGCTGCGTGTTCAAACAAGCGGAGCCGGCTCTCTGAGATCGGTTCAAGGGTCGGGGCAATCGCCCAATGGTCCTCAGGCTGATAGCGAAACGGCGCCACACAAGGCGCCGTTTCGATTGGGAGAGCCCGCCGAGATGGAGGAAAGTCCCAGCCATCCGCAACTCATCGCCCTCACCGCCATCCACCAACATCCACCAACATCCCCTACCCCGCCGCTGATCTCCGTGCCGCCATTCGGCGACACCGAGGAATCAGCGAGTCAGATCAAGGACTTATGCGACGCAGTGAGACTCACTGGGACGCAGTGATCAGCTCATCTGGTCGATCATCACATCGAAATGTTCCTGCAGCCCGCGCCACACAACGCTTTCTCGACTCCGGTCCGGCTGCAACCCTCCATCCTTCCCTCCACATGGGCGGGATGCCTTGGGATTAGCCGGTTTCCGCAGGCTGTCGAAAAATCTGTAGGCCCGAAGCAACTCTAGCATGCCAGCACTTCGGTCAAGTGATGCAGCGGCGCTCGCGACCTCGTCGGGAGCGGGCGAGCGCCGGGCCGTTTGCGCCCGCCGACGGCACCATCAATGCACACCGCGCCGCGGGCGATCACACCGCGCGCGGAACGCGCATGCGCGGCAAGCAGCGGTGGACCGGGAGTACGCTGCCGGTACATGCTCAGCCAGCAGCGCCTCGCGGCGCCGGTGCAACTCCAGCAACTGCGCCGCCTCCAGCAGGCGCACTTTGTGGTGCCGGACAACCGATCCCCGGAACGGGTGCACGACGCTGACGAAGGCGTAGGTCTCGACCTTGTCGCCGGTGCCGGCTTCGATCGCAAGCCGTTGCGCCGACAACTGGATGATGTCGCTATCGAACGGACGGTCGGTCCAGCGAGACTTCAACTCGACGAGCACGAGCGGCCCGTGATTCAAGCGATAGGCACGGTCGATTCTGGCAACGAGCCGGATCGGATGGCGGATGCGGAATGTCCGTTCGACGTACACCAGCTTGGCGTGACGCAGCGAGTCCGGCCGGGCGTTCCGGTCGGCAGCGACCTTGGCGGCGTGGAGCAAGCCCCTCCCGAGCACAGCCAGCAGCACGACTGCAGCGACGGCCACCGCAAGGACGAGTCCTTCCATCAGGCCCTTCTTCCCTCGCCGTGACTTGCGCCACGGCAGCCACGGCGGCGACCCGCAATGACGGTCAGGACGGCACGGGCCGCGCGCCGCAGGAAGGCGGAGGCCGCCAAGATTCCGCATGCCGTGCGCACGATGCAGAGGCAGGCCGCCATGGCCCAGTCGAGCCGCCCCCAACGCGGGAAGGCCGCGCGCGAATTGGTGCGCGACGCGGACTCGCCAAGAATTCGGTAGCGCTCGTGCACGATCTGCCCGCGCCGCCTGGCGCGCTGCTGCGCGGAAGTCGTCGCTTCGCCATGGCGATGAGCCAGCACGATGCGCTTCTCGCAATAGCCCATTTCGGCGAGTCGAGTCGCGCTGATCTCCACTCGTCCGCAGGCATGGCGACGCTCCGGGCGGCTCATCGGCGCCTCCACGCGGACTGTCGAGACGCCTCGGCGCCGCGCGCCGGCAGGCCGTCCTTGCCAGCCCGGGCCTCCAGATCGAGCAGATGGTCGACCCTACGCGCGAGCCGTGCGCGCAACGCTGCCGGCACCGCGATGGCCGCCACCAGGTAGAGACCGCCCAGGATCACAAACGGCACGAGACCACGCTGCCCCACCGCGCCCACGGTCCCGGCAAACCCGGCCGAGACGAGCACCGCGTCCCACGCATCGGGGCGCTGGCGAGCCGTCGAACGCACGAAGTTCTCTCCGTCGACGAGCGAGTGGTTCACCACGCCGAGCACTGCCGGCGTTCCAGCTCGCGCTCGTGCCCGGAGGATCAGGCTCGCGTCGTCGCCGACTCTCAGCGCCACGCCCATTTCGGGAAGCACGTGGGAAACCTCGTCGCCGTTCGACAGTTCGAGCGCAAGGCCGAGCGGCGACGTGCCGCCGACGCGCCGCACGTGGCCCCGAACTGTGTACAGCCGTGGATGCACCATCGTCGTCACGTTGAACGCTCCTTTCCTGCCTCTTGCCGATCGCGCGGGCTGGCGGCCGGCGGACGTCATTCGTCGCCGACTGCCGCATCGAACGTCCCCAGGACCGCCGCGGGAATCCTGGGGCCTGCGTCATGCCCTCCTGGCGCGGCACCGAGCGGCCCTGCCTGCGCCGCCGCCACCCGGCCCGCCGGAAACCCGAGCGCCAGCGCCTGCGCCACCATGCCTTCGTGCGCGAGGAACCGCAGCCGATTGATGCGCTTGGTCCCCTTCTTGAATCGCACGAGGTCGTCGTACAGGCCGGGGTCGTCGTCTCGCGCCAGCTCGAACTGCATGCGCAGCGGACCTTCGTCCGGTGACACTGGCCGGCTCACGGCGCGCCCTCCGGGCCCTGCTGGCCATCGCGGGACGTTCCTTGAGGCGAGGATTGCCTCTGCATGTAGGCCATGCCTGCGATCTGGAACCCCCGCACGTTCGAGTGCAGCGGGTCCTTGATCCCGAGCACACGCAGTTGCGGGAACGCCTGCTTCACCGCCTTCTTGAACAGATGCGCTCCGCCTCCGACCAGGATCACGTTCTGGAAGCTGTAGGCACCGTCGAACCAGCTCAGCATCGACGCGACGGTTCGTTGCGCGCGGGTGTGCAGCATCGGCAGGATGTTCGACAAGTCGTAGGCCTTCTGGAACACCATCGGGTTCTTGCCGCTGCGCAGGGCGTTGTCGATGGTGTCCAGGTCCTCGTAGGGCATGCCGATGCTGGCGCTGATGTCCTCCGCGACGGCCCTGACCATCTTGAACACGCCGCCGTTGAGCGAGTGGCTCTTGTTGAGTACCAGGCGCATGCCGCGCGCGACGATCCAGTCGAAGGTGCGCCAGCCCGGATCGATGATCAGGCTGCGCTCGCTCTCGATGCTGTCGCCCTTGTCGTGCTGGGCCACGAAGTCCGCCAGGGCTCCCTGGGGCTGCGCGACGGCAAGCGCCTTCTTCACGACCACGGCCTTGCCGCCGCCGAGGTCGTGCGTTCCGGTCATCGCCTTCTCGAGCGCCGTCTTGTTCGCCGCGAACAGCGACACCGGCAGTCCCACGACCAGCAGGTCGATCGATCGCAACTTCATCATCGCCAGCGCGCCGCGCACCAGCGCCATGTAGTCGGGCGTGTGGATGTACCGGTCGTGCATCTGCGTGGCGCGGAAACTGTCCGCCGCGAGGTCGACGTCCGGCCCCACCTCGTAGAACATGTTGTCGATCGGGATGACGACGGTTCGGCGCCGCTCGAAGGCCGGGTTGAGCGTCGGGTCGCGCACCGCCGGGTAGGCCACCGACGGGAAGCTGGCGCAGCGAATCTCGCTGCCGACGATGCCGCTGACGTACTTGGTGTTGCCGTAGCCGACATCCAGCGCTCTGACGACGTACTCCATGGGAAGGCTCCACGAACAGTTTCAGGGGGTCAGCATCGATCGCCCGCGCCGACCGTTCCACGCGAAAGTCCCCCGCGACCACCGCCATTTCGACATCGGCTCGACCCCGATTCGCAGTCCATCGGGCTGGAGTCGGGATCGGCTTTGAGTTCGAGACGGTGATCCACGCGGAGACGCCGCGCGTCGCGACAGGCTTGCACTCGATCCGGCTGCGTCAAGGGCGCGCGCCGCAGCCGCGCCACGCCTTGGGCGTCGAGCAGTAGCACGTCGGACCCAGAGGTAGAAGCACCCCCTGTCAACCCCTGGGCGAATCCGCGCATGCGCGCCCCACGGCGCGCTAATCGGCACTTTTCGCGCTTGCAAGGGGGCCGCTTCGCGCCGACACTGGCGAGGCTTCGGCGCGGTTCAGTTGGCGTACCGCGTGCATCGCGCACCAACACGCAAGCCCTTCAAGCGGTGACGGCGTCACCCCCGGCGCTCTCGAGCGCCAGCGTCCGGGACACGGTGGTCCCTTTCCCGATGACGGCGCACCCCGTGGCCTGACCACGGGCTGACACCGGCGCTCGCGCTCGACGCGACGCCGGCCTGCTGCAACTCTGGCCATCGCTCGCCCCGAGCGGGCCTTGCCCTCTCCGGTGGCTTCGACCCCCGGTGCCCCAGAGCAAGGTGTCAAGGGCCCTGCCCTTGGCACTCGTTCCAAGCTCGCGCGCCCTCGCGGCCGCGACGGACGCCGCCTTCCCCGAAGGCGGTGTCGAGCTTCCATCCATCGCACTCACGCACGGGCTTCGGCCCGCCGTGCAGGGCCGCACCTCGGTGCGGCGGCACGGTCTGCGTGAACGGCCTTGCGCACCCGTCGCGGAACGGGTGTTGCCAGTCAAGCCGGCGACGGGATGTGAACTCGCGGTGCCCGATGTGGCGCCGCTCCGGAGGCCGAGCCTCCGGGATTGCCCGACGCTCCTCGAGAGCGTGGTTCGCTGCGGCGAACGCCACATTGCGCAAGACGTGTGCTGGCGGCGATCACTTTTACGCACCTCCGCGCGGCCTCGTCCCACAAGGCGGGCTGCAAACCCTGGCCTGCATCGGCACCGGAACCTGCCGATGTGCGAACGCAAAGGTTCCCAGACTTCAGACCTCGGACGCCATGCCATGAAAGCAGGAAGCCACACTCGACGCGACTGGCGACGCATGCCGGAGGCGGCATCGCGACCGCGCCACTCGCCGCCCCGCACCTACGAAACCCCCTCGCTTGCCAGCACGCCGCTGAACCCCAAGCGCAGCGGCTACGTGCTTGACCTGATCCTGAAGGAGAACAACTGGCGCCACAGCAGCAAGCACAAAGGCGTGAGCAACAAGACCGTCGCCGAGCGGGCGCGCTTCTGCCACTGGCTGTTCGACTTCCTGCGCCGGCACCCCAAGCACTTCAAGCTCGACCCACGCTCCTTCAGCGGCCGGCACGTCGAGGCCGTCACCCGTCACTGGCAGGACGAAGCCAAAGCGGGTCGCCTGATGCCCGCGACGATCCAGACCTACTTCAGCTTCATGAAGACCTTCGCCGGCTGGATCGGCAAGCCCAGGCTGCTCAAGCCCATCGAGTGCTACTTCGACGATCCTGCGCTGTACCGGCGCAGCCTGGCCGGCGGCGTAGACCGCTCATGGCGGGCCAAGGGCGTGGATGCGGCCACGGTGATCCGCGAGGTCGAGGCCTTCGACGTGCACGCGGCGGCGTCGCTGAAGCTGATGCAGGCGTTTCAGCTTCGCTTCAAGGAAAGCGTGATGTTCCGGCCGCACACGGACGTGGTCACGGCAGCGCAGGCGGGCAGGCCCGCGGAAGGGCCAGCGTGCTACCTCGATACCCATCGGGGGACGAAGGGCGGCCGTCAGCGGCTCTTTCCGATCGACAACGAGATGCGCGAAGCGGCCATCGCCTTCGCGCGGCGCGTGGCCGTCGGCGTCGACGACAGCGTCAGCGACCCGCGGCTCACGCTGCAGCAGGCGATGCGGCGGCTGCGCTACGTGATGGAACGCTTCGGCATCACGAGAGCGGCGCTGGGCGTGGTGCCGCATGGGCTGCGCCACCAGGGTGCGGCCGAGGACTTCGAACGACTCACCGGCGCCGCGCCGCCGGTGGCCGGAGGGCCTGCCGTGGACGCGGACCTCGACCGCCGAGCCCGTCTCGAAATCTCGAGCCGCCTCGGGCACGGCAGGGTCCAGATCGTCAGCGCCTATTGCGGCAGGTCTTCGGTGTTGCCTCGGGTGAAGGCGCCAGAGTGACGGTCCGTTCGGGCGTGGGGCTGGTGTTCTTCTTCACGACGGAATACATCCCCGCTTCGCAGGCCTGCGCCTCCCGCCGCCGCAGCGCCAGTTCGAACAGGCCCTGCCCTTCGCTGTGCTGGCAGTACTGGCACCAGCGCAGCATGCCGCAGGCCGTCGCGCGCCATGTCGTCATGCCGCGCTTGGCGCACTGGGGGCAGACCCCGCGCCGGGGCTTGCGTTGACCGTACCCCTGCCCTGCGCGCACGCCCATGTCATGCGTGCGCGTGTTCGGCCGGCTCTGCTGGCGCCGCGGGCTCCGTCTCTTGCGATGTCGACGACAACGTCGCGTCGTCCCCGCCCTCTCCTTGGGGACGGGAAGGCGCGGAGACGGGTGAGCGGCTCCGGGTCCGAAGGCAGGCGGGCAACCATCCCGTTCCCGCAAGCGTCTGCTCCGCGCCGGCCACGGCCGCCTCCTTCTTCAGCGCGGCCAGCGGGCTCGCCGCATTGGCATCGACGGCCTCGGTGACCACCTCGATGATGCGGCCCTTGGACACATGGTCGAAATACGACGGCCCGGTCGCCGACCACCAGCGGCTCATGTCCAGTTCCAGCGCCTGGGCCAGCGCCTCGTTGCACGACCGTTCGGTTTCGGCGCCGCAGATGCCGTTGACCGTCGCAGCCACCGTCAGGGCCAGCAGGTGCAGCACGGTGGCCTGATGCTGGCTGAGCAGCCAGCCGAAGATTGCATCGGGCTCCCTGGGCAGCCGGTCGGCCCATGCCGCGCGCTCGGCTTGCAGCCTCGCCCACGCCGGACTCGCTTCGATGTCCTCGGCGGCGGCTCGCATCTCGCCGGTGTGATCCGTGGCACTTATGGCCAGCACGCGTTCGGCGCGGTAGTCGAACGACAGGTCGTGTTCGAACAGCCTGCCCGCCAAGTGGGCGGTGATCGACACCAAGGCCACATCGGGCCGCGTCAGCAGTTCGGCCTGCACTGCGGCCACGCGGTGGGCGGTGAGCCGGCGCATCAGCTTCTCGGAATGCACCGGCCGCGTCTTCGGCGCCGGCAGCGACACCAATGAACCCGTGTCGCCCTCTTCCCTCGCCTGCCGCACGGCCTGCACCATGCCGGCCCGGTCCTCCGGCCGCACCAGCCCGCGCTTCACGGTGGCGGCGCCGTCGTTGGCGACGTAGACCACGCAGCCGGCCTGGGCCATCAGGTCGGCCGGCCACGTACTCAGCGACTCCTCGATGGCGCTGATCTGTGCTCCTAGTCTAGCAAGTCCGACTCGGCCTCCAGCCGGCAGTAGGCTTCGTCACGTGCGGTACCGTCGTCGTCTTCGTCGCCCAGCGCTTCCATCTGCTCGTTCAGCGCGGCCTGCCGGGCCTGCAGCGATGCGAGGTCACCCGCTTCCTGCTCGGTCGGCGCGCGGCGCGCCTTGCGAAGCTCGCCGAACTTGACGAACTCGTCGTAGACGTAGCGCACGCGCACCTCGGTCCACTTCCAGCCCTTATGTTGAATTCGGGGTGTCAACATGCGAACCATCACCAGGCCAACGCCGATCACTTTTTGATGGGCACGACGCGCGGCTTGACGTTCCGGCGCAGATCAGAAAGCTCGCGTTCCCGTCGCGCGAGCAGCGTGCTGCTCTCCTTCCATGCCGAGTAGTAGTGGTCCACCAGGGCGGCCAGCTTGGTCACCTGCTCGCGCAGTGCTGCGTTCTCGGCGCGCACTTGCGCGACTTCACGCTTGGCGGGGGCTTGATGGCCACCGTGCCGCAGTTGCGCCCGTTGCAACGCCAGCAGCATGTCGGGGTGATACCGATAGAGCGCGTTGCGCGAGACCTCGGCAAGCTCACACAGCGTGGTCGCGGTCAGCGCCATGGGCGAGGTCTCCGAGGCCTGCTGTCGGATCATCTCCGCCAGTGCATTGCGAAGCCGGTCAGCTACTGGTCGGGCACCCGCGGATTGGCGATGCGTCTCAGTGGTCTTCTTACCGCTCATCGCCGCTCCGCTTGGCCTGGGCATCCATGGCGCGAATCAGCGACCGCGCCTCGTTGAGTCGGTCGCGAACTATGCGCAAGGTCTGCATCGGCAAGGCCGGCTCGTTGAGCAGCGCTTCGCTCCGCTTGACCTGTTCGACCCAGTAGGGCCGGTGCTGCGCCGACACGGAAAAGTTCTTGCAACGCGCGCAGGTCGATGGCTCCCGACGCTCAGGATTCGGTCCGGCCGCATTGCCCAGGCAGGCGCTGTGCTCTTCCCGGTAAACGCAGAAGCCCCAGTCGCACACGCCCAGCACCAGGCCGGCGTCCACCAGCATGAGCGCATAGCTCTTGATGTCCTGCTTGAGCCTTGCGCCCCTGAAGCGCGGCCGCCTGGCGATGATCTCGACGCCGGCTCGACCGCCCAGGCCGGGCGCGGCGAGCATGTGTTCCCACGCAACCACCGATTGCTCGAGGATGGCCGCATCGATCTCGCTGTTCAGCCGGTAGTCATTGCCGGCATAACAAAGGTCGGTGACGGTGCGGTCTCGGTGCCCCAGGTGCTGGGCCAGGGCGAACAGCGCCGTCCTGTCGCGCAAGGCCACGAAGCGCGCAAAGGTCTTGCGCCCCTGGTGCGAGGTCAGCCGCCACGGCGTACCGTTATGTTGCGGCAAGCCCAGCCAGCCGGAGAAGCGCGCCAACAGGTTGTTTATGCGCCCGATCGTCGGCAGTTCCAGAGGCCCTGCGAAATCGAACCGCCACTCCGACACGCCCACCTCGCGCCGACGCAGCCAGAGGTCCTGGCGCGCGCTGCGCGCACGGTGTGCCGCAGAAAGTAGCTCGAGCACCGCGGCGGCCTTCACGGCCGCCGGCGGTGCGACCCACTCATGCCGCCGGCCGTGATACTGGGCTTCGCCCTTGAAAATGGTGCCGACGATTGAGCTGTCCGTGTCGTCACTATTGGCCGAGTCGCCGGTGCGACCCTGCGCGCAGCCCACTCGCAAATGCAGGATCTCGCTCACCCGCGCTCCCACCAGGTAGGCGATGACGACGAAGCAGGCGGCATACAGCATGTCCACGCGCTGCATGAGATCGTTGGTCGAGACGATCGCAGGCATGTCGCCGCCGGGATGGGCGCGATCCCACTCCTGCAGCGCCTGCGCTGCAGCCTCCGTCAGCAGGTGCTTGCTGGTGCCTTCTTGCCGGGCCCGCGCGATGGCCTGGGCGAACACCTCTCTGGCCTGCAGAACCTGCGACGCCCGCTCAACGTTCTTGATGGCCCCCTGGATCAGCGCGGTGGCCACAAGCTCGGGCGTGTAGGGCAGTCGAGGGATGTCGCCGTCGCGGACCTTGGCCGCAGCCCCAAGACTCTGCCCAGGAAATGGATCGACCCGCAGCGCGTCTTCAAGGTCGTCGCGAAACCGGTAGAGGTAGATCAACAGGTAGAGATACTTCTGAACGGTCGTTGCCGAAAGCGTCGCGCCGGCAACGCCTGGCCTGCTGGCAACCGTATGCTGGAATTGCAGCACTGCCGTGGCATCCAGGTCCGCGAACCGGACCACCCCTTCGCGGTCCATCCACCGGACCAGTTCGCGCAGGTAGGTGAAGTAGCCCTTCACCGTGGTGGCCCGTTGCGACAGCCCGGTGCTCAAGGACCGCGTCCGGATCATCGCAATGAGTTGCCTGGACGACTCCAGCAGCGCCGCGTACCGCGGGGCGCCGAACCGTTCGCCGCTGGGCAATGTGAAGTCCCAACCCAGCTTGATGGTGGCAGCCTCCTCGAGTGTGCTGCTCGGCTTGAGGTCCCAGATGTTGTCCTGCCAACGACAGCCACTGCGCAGGAACCAGGCACGATCGCGCGGCGCCGCGTCTTCTCGTGTGGCCGCGTCGGGTCGGCGATCGAGGCCGGGCGTCATCGCAGCTCCGGCAGCGGCGGGAGTCGGGCGAGGAGCGGCTCAGCCGCAGCGAGCTCGCGCGCGGCAAAGCGCGACAAGATGTCTTCTTCCAAGATGCGCAACTGCGGCGCGTAGACGGCCCGCCATCGGGCCGGATGCAGCGTCGTGGCTGCCACGCGCAGGTGGTCGCGGGCCTGCAGCAGACGGGCAACGATGGCGGGCTCCGGCGTGATGATGGCGTTGGGGCACGTGAAGCAGCCCATGAAGTTCATGCACAGCTCGCCGCTGCGGGTGCCAGGGGCCGTTCCCGCCAGCGGGTCCTGGCAGCCGAAGCCGAACAGGGAAACCGTCTGCGCCGGTTGCAATGCAACCGCTGCCGGTGGCGTGACCGTGAGCTCGGCGGCGCTGTCGGGCACCGGATGCTGACCGAAGTGGCCGACGAAGGCGGTCTGCAGGGCCGCCATGCGGGTGCGGTTCTGGGCCTGCACCTCAGGGGCTTCGACGTAGCGCACGGTGGTGCTGATGTGGACATGGTTGGCCACGGTCCTGACCTGGCGCAAGTCACCGGACGTGCGATAGAAGGCCGACAAGACACTCGGACGGATCGAGGCCAGGGAGAAGGTCGGCAGCGCGTGTTGAGCACAGAAGGTCTTGACGGCGCGCTTGGCGATGGACGCCGACAGCGCCGTGACGGCGCGATGCCCCTTGGTCTTGAACAGGAACAGTCGCGCGCGCAGTGCCGGCGGCGCCAATGCCTGCAGCCGCTCGCTCCATTCCAGGAGTTCACGCACCAATGTCGGCGGCTCGAACTCAGCGGCGATGCTGAAAGTGCGCCGCTGCATGTGCGGCGTTCGGCCCTTGCGCCAGACGAGGGTCTGTCGGCCATCGAGCAGCGGCAGCAGCTGCAGGCAGTCGCGCTGCAGGTTGACGATGGGCTCGGGATTACCCGCCGTGTGGATCAGGATCGTCAGGAAGTACGGCAGCAAAGACTCGGAGCGTGGGTACAGGCAAGGTTCCACCTCGCGCATGCCGCCAAAGCGGGTCAAGGCCTCGTAGAACCTGTGCTGCCCCGGCTGCAAACGCTCCAGGACCGTGGGAACGATGCCGTCGCAGTGGCGGTCGATGTGCTGCAGCAGACCCCCCAGGGTGTCAAGGCCTCCGTCGGCCGCCGCAAGAGCCGCCTGCGCGGCGCCACGCATCGCACGAAGCTGGGTGATGTCTTGCTCGCAGGCTTGGAGGATCGATCGCAGGTGCTGCGCGGTGATCTTGGCGTGCGGATGGTTGTCCCGATCCCGCCATGGAAAGGGGCTGAAGGGATAGTCGATTGCCGAGGTGACTCCAGGACGGCAACGTGCCAGCCACTGCAGCAACCTGCGCAAGCAGGTGTACGGCGCCGACTGGCGCGCCTTGCTCCAGGGCTGCCCGTCGCAATTGCACTGAGCATTGAGCCATTCGATGTACCGCACCAGCATCACGCGGTTCACGTCGGCCAGGCTCTTGATGGCGCCCGCGTCGCGCAAGAAACGATCGAAGGTGTTGACGTGGATCCAGTGGGCCTTGATGGTGTCGGCGGACTGAATGCCGTAGTGGCTCCAGAAGGCCTCCGCCAACACCAGCCGAACGTCCTGCGGCATGTGCAGCGCGGTGAAGTCGACCGAGGTCTTGCGCACCATGCGCGGCGCGTCCGGCCGCGTCAACGGGGTGCCATCGGCTGCGGCGGCCGTGGCCTTGCCTGGCAGAACCCGAGCCATCCGGGTGCGACGGGCGCCCATGGTCACGCATCCTCAGACAGCAGCGTGTCCAGAACATCCTTGAGGCTCTATTGAATTTCAAGTGGGTTGCCCAGCATGAGGGTTGATTGCCTGGAAGTTCAACTTGCCCGCGATCAGGAAGATGACGGTCTTGATGGTGGACAGGCGAGTGAAGCCGCGAGCGCGGCGCT
>JBASTF010000601.1:0-2637 GCA_049274755.1 Rubrivivax sp.
GCATTGGCGTCCATCACGCGGCCCTGCGGGTCCAGCACCAGCACCGGGTCGGGCATCTCGGTGAACAGCAGCCGGCGCGCCAGCGGCACGACCTTGAACAGGCTGTCGTTGCGGATCATCCAGGCGAAGCCGATGACGGCTGCGGCATAACTCAGCGGCGTCGGGTCGCCGCCCTGCAGCCGCAGGCCGAAGGCCAGGTAGCCGAAGTTGGCGGCCCAGGGGATCAGCATCACCAGCAGGAAGCCGGTCCACTGCCGGCGGTCGTTCGGCCCGGCGGTGCGCCAGGCGCGCAGCACGATGACGGCCGCCGTGCCCAGCCAGACATAACCCCAGGACGCCGCCAGCACAAACAGCGGCCCGTAGTCGTAGTGCATGCGCGGCAGCCCGGCGATGGGCAGACCCAGCACCGTGCCCGGGCCGTAGAACCAGCCATGGGCACCGTTGCTCAGTGCTGCCGCGCCCAGGCCCAGCGCCGGCAGCACGGCCAGCGCCAGCATGCCGGGGGCCGGCCAGCGTGTTTCGCTGTGCACGTACTGGTGCAGGAACAAGGCCCACAGCGGCAGCTGCAGCAGGATCACCGGCCAGGCGGCCAGCGCAATCGTCGCCTTGCAGCCCGGTGCCACGGCTGCATGTTCAGCCGTGGTGGCGACGATCCAGCCCACCATCACCGTCAGCAGCATGACGAAGGCGCGCTGGCCGGGGAAAAAGCGCTGCGCGCCGGCCCAGCCGCCCACCATCAGCAGGCCGCCGGTGACGACGGCACGCAGGCCCAGGTCCGGTGCGGCCTGCCAGCCGCTGGCCGCGCAGGCAGCCAGGTCGATCGAAGGAATCATGCCGCGCGCAGACGCCCCACTTCGAGGCCGTTCCAGTTGTGCAGCGCCTGGTTCGCGAAGCCGTCGATGAACTGGCGCTCGGCACCGTCCAGGCGCAGCAGCCTGGCGATCAGCGCCGCCATCACGACCTCGGCCCCACGGGCCGTGTTGCCGTCGTCCATCTTGATCGCAACGCCCAGACCGGCCTCGGGCAGCGCCGCGCAGTACACGGCTTCGGCGCCGACCTTGCAGAACACGCGGGCACCCAGGCGTTCCATCACGCGGGTGTCGAAGCGCCCGCTGCCGGCCACCATGAAGGGCGCCTGCGCCACGGCGGCCCGCAGCCGCTTCGCCGCTGCCGCATGGCCGGGGCGCAGCCCCTGGCCGGTGGCGACACGGGCAAACGCCAGCGCCAGATGGCGCAGCGGAATGGCATAGGTCGGGATCGAGCAGCCATCGGTGCCCACGGCCGTGTGTTCGAGGTCGAAGCCGGTGGCGGCCTGCAGCGCCGCCGTGACCTCGCGCATCACCGGGTGGCCGGGTTTCACATAGCCCGACAAAAAGGCGCGGCGCTCGCCATCGCCGGCCAGGTGGCAGCCCAGGCAGACGAAGCCCGCATGTTTGCCCGAGCAGTTGTTGTGCAAGGCCGTCGGCGTGTCGCCACGCGCCGCCATCTCGCGCTGCGTCACGTCGCGGTAGGGCCAGTGCGCGCCGCACTCCAGCGCCTGCAGGTCGACACCGGCCTGCGCCAGCATCGCCGAGGCCGTGGCCACATGTGCGGGTTCGCCGCCATGCGAGGCGCAGGCGATGGCCAGCTGCTGGTCGCTGAGGCCGAAGCGCTCGGCCGCGCCGCTTTCCACCAGCGGCAGGGCCTGCAGCACCTTGACGGCGCTGCGCGGGAAGATCGGGCGTTCGATGTCGCCGGCGCTGCTGTGCAGATGGCCGTCGGCGTCGACCACCGCCCAGGCGCCGCGGTGCGCCGATTCGACGATGCCGCCACGCAGGGCTTGGGCCAGAACGGGATTCGTGTGCATGGCCAGCACTGTAGCGCCGCGCCGCGCCCACGCGCTGCACCACAATGCCGCGATGCCCTTGTCCGCCCTGCTGCTTGTGCTCTGCGCTGCGTTGTTGCATGCCACCTGGAACGTCGCTGCCAAGAAGGCCGGCGGCGACCACCGTTTTGCGCTGATCGGCGCCGTGATGGTCTGTGTGCTGTGGGCACCGGCGGCGCTGTGGTTCGGCTGGCGCGAAGTGCCGCGCTGGGGCTGGGCCGAATGGGCCATCGTCGCCGCCAGCGCCGTGCTGCACGTGCTGTACTTCAACACGCTGCTGCGCGGCTACCGCGAAGCCGACCTCACCGTGGTCTACCCGGTGGCACGTGGCAGTGCCCCGCTGGTCACCGCGCTGGCCGCCGTGCTGCTGCTGGGCGAAACGCCGAGCAGCGTGGCGGTGGCCGGGGTGCTGGCGGTCTGCGGCGGGGTGTTCCTCATCGCCGGCGGGCCACGCATCTGGCGGGGCTCGCACGACAAACAACGTGTGCATGCCGGCCTGCGCTGGGGCACGCTGACCGGGCTGCTGATCGCCGGCTACAGCGTCGTCGACGGCTATGCGGTGAAGGTGATGCTGGTCGGCCCGGTGCTGCTGGACTACTTCGGCAACCTGCTGCGCCTGCCGCTGCTGCTGCCCGCGGCCTGGCGCGACCGTGCCGGCTTCGGCGCGGTGCTGCGTGCGCAATGGCGCCATGCGCTGGTGGTGGCGACACTGGGCCCGCTGGGCTACGTGCTGGTGCTGTATGCGGTGACGCTGGCGCCGCTGTCGCATGTGG
>JBASTF010000602.1:0-7537 GCA_049274755.1 Rubrivivax sp.
CCCAAGGTGCTGCTGCTGGACGAGCCCGCGGCCGGTGTGCCGGCCAGCGAACGCGCCGACATCCTGGCCACCGTGGCGGCGCTGCCCAGCGACGTGTCGGTGGTGCTGATCGAACACGACATGGACCTGGTCTTCAGTTTTGCGACCCGCATCACCGTGCTCGTCAACGGCACGATGCTGACCGAGGGCACACCGGCCGAGATCGCCGCCGACCCGCAGGTCAAGGCGGTGTATCTGGGTCAGACCGAGATCCGGGAGGTCAAGCATGGCTGAGACCCTGCTTGAAGTTGGCGGGCTGACGGCCGGCTACGGCGAGGCCGTGGTGCTGACCGACGTGAGCTTCGCGCTCGAGGCCGGCCGCAGCCTGGCGCTGCTGGGCCGCAACGGCACCGGCAAGACGACGCTGATCGACACGCTGGTGGGTGTGACACGCCGCCATGCCGGCCACGTGAAGCTGGCCGGGCGCGAGATCCACCACCTGCCGGTGCACCAGCGGGCTGCTGCCGGCATCGGCTGGGTGCCGCAGGAGCGCAACATCTTCAAGAGCCTGACGGTGAGCGAGAACCTCACGGCGGTGGCCCGCCCCGGGGCCTGGACCGAGCAGCGGGTCTACGAACTGTTCCCGCGGCTGGAAGAGCGCAGGAAGAACCTGGGCAACCAGCTCAGCGGCGGCGAGCAGCAGATGCTGGCCTTCGGGCGCGCGCTGGTGCTGAACCCGCGGCTGCTGCTGCTGGACGAACCGCTGGAAGGGCTGGCGCCCATCATCGTCGAAGAGCTGCTGCGCGCCATCCGGCGTGTGGCGCGTGAAGAGGGGCTGTCGTCCATCGTCGTCGAGCAGCATCCGCACATGGTGCTGGGCGTGACCGACGACGCCATCGTGCTCGACCGCGGCAGCATCGCCTACCGCGCCAGCAGCGAGGCCTTGCTGGCCGACCCGGCACCGCTGGATTCCTGGCTGGGCGTCGGCCACTGACCTGAGCAAGCACGTGCTTTTCCGCTGCGCGGAAGGCACATTTCCGGCCCCGGCCTTGTCCGGGCATGGCGCGCCACCGACGATGCGAGGCTGCACATTGCACCCGCACCCCAAGGAGACACGCGCGCATGGACGCCACGCTGCACGACGAACTGCTGATCCGCCGCCTCATCGAACGCTGGGCCGTGTGGCGCGACGCCGGCGACTGGGAGCGTTTTGCCACCGTCTGGCACCCCGAGGGCGTGATGATGGCCACCTGGTTCCAGGGGCCGTTTGCCGAGTTCATCCGTGTCACGCAGGAAGGCTGGGCCAAGGGCGTCAGCATCCTGCACTTCCTGGGCGGCAGCGCAATCCAGGTCGCCGGCGACCGCGCCATCGTGCAGACCAAGATGACGATCTCGCAGCGTGGCCCGGTCGAAGGTGTGCTCTGCGACGTGGTCTGCACCGGCCGCTTCTACGACTTCGTCGTGCGCCACGATGGCGAGTGGAAGCTGCTGCACCGCCAGCCGATCTACGAGAAGGACCGTATCGATCCGCTGGACCCGGCCGCCGCGCCCCGGCTCGACGCCGCGGCCTTGGCCACCTTCCCCGAGGGTTACCGCCACCTGGCCTACATCCAGACGCGCATCGGCTACACGGTGAAGATGGACATGCCGATGCTGAAGGGCCCGGTTGTCGACGAACTCTACAAGCGCGGCGCCCGTTGGCTGGCCGGCGGCGCCCTGGAGCGTTGAGATGGACCGCCGCCGCTTCACCGCTTCCGCCGCAGCGCTGGCCGCTGCCCCGCTGTTCGCCCAGGCCCAGGCCGACTTCCCGAACAAGCCGCTGAAGATCATCGTGCCGCAGCCGCCGGGCGGCGGTTTCGACTTCGTCGGCCGCACACTCGGCGAGCACCTGGGCAAGGCCCTGGGCCAGAGCATCGTCGTCGAGAACCGGCCGGGTTCAGGCACCCTGGTGGGCACCGACGCCGCGGCCAAGTCGGCCGCCGACGGCTACACGCTGCTCGTCGGTTCGGTCTCGAACATGGTGCTGAACAAGGGCCTGTACGCCAACCTGCCTTACGACAGCCAGCGCGACTTCGAACCCGTCGGCATCGCCGTCAGCTATGCCTACACGCTGATGGCGCGCAAGGACCTGGCCGTGGCTTCGCTGGCCGACCTGCTGAAGCAGGCCAAGGCCAAGCCCGGCGGTTTTGCCTATGCGTCCGCGGGCAACGGCTCGGGCCAGCATGTCATCGCCGCGGCGCTGTGGCAGGCGGCCGGTGTCGACCTGATGCACATCCCCTACAAGGGTGCGCAGGCCGCCTACCAGGACCTGATCGGCGGCCGTGTCGACCTGTTCTTCGACCTCGCGCCGACGGCCCGTGTGCAAATCGGTGCCGGCACCGTGAAGCCGCTGGCCACCTCGGGGGCGGCACGCAACCCGCAGCACGCCGACCTGCCGACGGTGCGCGAAGCCGGTGTCGACCTGGACCTCGAATCCTGGTTCGGCCTGTTTGCGCCGGCCAGGACGCCGGCGCCGGTGCTGACCAGGCTGCGCAGCGAACTGCTGCGTGTGGCGGCCTCGGCCGAGGTGCAGGCGGTGTTCACGAAGGCCGGCGGCCGCCCGCTGGCGCTGGCCGCCGACGACACACGCAAGCTGCTGGACCGTGACCTGGCGCGCTGGGTGCCGCTGGTCAAGGCCGCCGGCATCAAGCCTGATTGAAGCGCTGCACCTTGCGCACCCAGGTCTCGAAGGCCTGCATCTGGGCACCGACGAACTTGCGTGTGGGCTCGTCGGTGCAGCGGCCTTCGGCGTCGAACTTGGCGGCGACGCCGCCGATGAAGACCTCGGGCTTGACCAGGGTCATCGCGTTGACGAACAGCAGCACCTTGCGCAGATCGTACTGAACGCGGGCGCCGCCCACCGGGCCGCCCGACGCGGTGACGATGGCCACCGGCTTGCCGGCCAGCGGCTGGTCGTCGCCGCGGCTCAGCCAGTCGATGAGATTCTTCAAGCCGCCGGGGATGGAGAAGTTGTATTCGGGCGTGGCGATCAGCAGGCCGTCGGCGCGGCGGATGCGCTCTCGCAGCGCTGCCACGGCTGGCGGCTGGCCCTGCGCCAGCACGTCGGCGTCGAACACCGGCACCTCGCGCCAGTCGGCGATGTCGAGCTGCATCGCAGCCGGCATCAGGCTGCCGGCCAGCTGCAGCACCATGCGGTTGTAGGAGGCCGCGCGCAGGCTGCCGCAGAGGCCGACGATGTCGAGGTTGGAGGTGGTGCTCATGCACGGAATCTACCGTGCCGGCGGCCTTGCAACCGCATGCTGCGGCAAAGCTGTTTTCCGGGGCGTGGAAACGCCTGCCGCTGCGCTATCGTTCCAGTTGGAACCTTTCCGAAACGGAGACCCTGATGAGCACGCGCACCACACCCCCCTTCCGTGCCGACCATGTCGGCAGCTTTCTGCGACCCAAGGATCTGCTCGATGCGCGCGAGAGCTTTTTCGTGAAGAAGGAGATCACGGCCGAACAGCTGCGTGCCGTGGAAGACAAGGCGATCACCGAGATCGTCAAGTTCCAGCAGGACGTGGGCCTGCAAAGCATCACCGACGGCGAGTTCCGCCGCACCTACTTCCACATCGACTTCCTCGAGCAGCTGGGCGGCGTGAAGACCGACATCCCGGTGACGGTGAAGCGCCCCGACGGCACGGAAGAGCTGGCGCCGCCGGTGATCCGCGTCATCGACAAGGTGCGCCACGCGAAGAACATCCAGCGTGCCGACTTCGAGTACCTGAAGAGCCAGGTCGCGGCCGGCATGACACCGAAGGTGACCATCCCCAGCCCGACGATGCTGCACTTCCGCGGCGGCCGCGCAGGCATCAGCCGCGAGGCCTATCCCGAGCTCGATCCGGCCTTCTACGACGACGTGGCCAAGGCCTACGGCGACGAACTGCAAAGCCTGTACGACGCCGGCTGCCGCTATGTGCAGATGGACGACACCAACCTGGCCTACCTCTGCGACGAGAAGATGCGCGAGGCCGCGCGCCAGCGGGGCGACGACCCCAACGAACTGCCGCACCGCTATGCCGGCTTCATCAACAAGGTGGTGGCGCACAAGCCGGCCGGCATGACGCTGGCGATGCACCTGTGCCGCGGCAACTTCAAGAGCACCCACGCTGCCGCCGGCAACTACGAGCCGGTGGCCGAGGCCCTGCTGTCGGAGATGAAGCTCGACGCGTTTTTCCTCGAATACGACGACGACCGCTCGGGCGACTTCCGCCCGCTGCGCTACCTCAGCAAGGGCAAGATCGTCGTGCTCGGCCTGGTCACCACGAAGTTCGGCGCGATGGAAAACAAGGACGCGCTGAAGCGCCGCATCGACGAAGCTGCGCGGCACGCGCCGCTGGACCAGCTCTGCCTGTCACCGCAATGTGGCTTCAGCAGCACCGTGCACGGCAACAACATCGCCGTCGAGGACCAGCGCAACAAGCTGCGGCTGGTGGTGGAAACGGCGCAGGAGGTGTGGGGCTGAGACGCGCAGCCTCACGGCCAGCTGGGCGGCAGCGACTGGCGCGCGTACTCCTGCATCGAGGCCCAGAGCGGATATGTCGCGGCTTGGCTCGTTGCCGCTTCGTAGAGCCAGTTGCCCAGCGCGACGCCGATGGCCTGGCCGGCGTCGCTGTCGAGCCGGGTGTGCACCCAGCCACGTTCACGGTTGCGCGCAACGATGCGCGCCAGCGCGGACGAGGTATCGGAGAGCACCTGATTCGCGCCGACCATCCGTGACAGCAGCGTTGCGGTGGTGTAGGCGCCCACAGCATGCCCGCTCGGGAAGCTTGAATGCCACAGTGGTGCCCGTTCGAGGCGTTCGGGAAGCAGCATTGTTTCGAGTGCCCATGGCCGCGGCACCAGCGCCGTGTTCTTGATCGTGAAGACCGGTGGCAGCGCGACGTTGACGGCTGCATCCAGCAGTTCGAGCACCGCCGCGTGCTGTGAAGGAACCAGTGCGAGGTGGTGCGCAAAGTAGGCGACAACGGCGTTGCGCTGCCCACGCATGCCGGGAAGAGAAGGGGCGGTTATCAGCAGCAGGTCTTGGGCGGCTTGCGTCGCCTCGGCAAGCGTCGGTTCCCGCACGGTGACAAGGCTGGCTCCGTTGCCCTGGATTGTCCAGTCGACGCGCTCGACGCCGTCAACGACCACCTGGGTGCGCAGCGCGCACAGCCGCTGGCCGACTTCCGAGACGGCCGCCTGGATCTTCTCGCCAGCGTCGTAGTTGCCGACAGCAGGGTCGGGGCTGGGCCACGAACTGGCGGGCCGGTTCGCAGCCTGGCCGGCCGGCGCACCCAACTCTGTCAGGGTCTGGCTCCAGGAGTCGCGCAATTCCTGTCCGTCGGGGTCGGATGCGTTGCGCAGGCGAAGCAGGGCTCGGAACGAACTGCGGGGCGGGGGTAGGACGGCCATCGATCTCTCCGGGTTGGGGGCGGTGATCGCCTCAGCGAGGCAGCCCAGCGGCCAGCAACGCCTCGGCCTGATGCTCGACCAGGGTGGCGTCGCTGCCGGGATGCTGGGCAACGAAGCGCGACACCCTGGCGTCCGGGCGCAGCGCCAGGATCTGCGCGGCCGCGGTGCGAGCGTCGTCCATGCGGCCAGCCTCGGCGGCGGCCAGCGTCAACAGCAACCAGCTCGACAGGTGGCGTGCATTCAGCGAAACCGAACGGCGGGCAAGCTGCCAGGCGCGCTCGGCCTGTCCGTCGGCCAATGCAGCCATGGCGGCGAAGCTGTCGAAGAAGTAGCGCATCGGATCCAGCGGCGACATCGCGTCGGCGCGGCCGATGGCTTCCATGGCCGCGGGCCCTTCGTTGCGATGGGCGTGCACGGACGACCTGAACAACCAGGCCAGCGACTGGTTGGGATCCGCCTGCACGGCGGCGTCCAACTGGCGTGCCGCCAGGTCGAGGTCGCGACGGATGAAGGCCTGCGCGTGGCCGTCCAGTGCCAGTGCCAAAGCGTCGTTCGGGTCGCAGTGCAGCGCCCGCTGTGTGGCATTGCGGCAGCTGGTGGCGGTTCTCTCCGGGTCGGCGCTCCAGGCCTGCGCCAGCTGGATCAAGTGCCACTTCGCCTGCCATGCAAACGCCGAGGCATGGCGCGGGTGCCGCGTGGCGACATGCTCCAGCGCGGCCAGCGCCCGTTCGCTGTCGCTGCGCGACATGCGGTGCATGCCGGTGATGGCCTGCAGCAGCAGCGAACGTTCGTGCAGTGCCGACAGCGGCCGGCCGCGCATCGCATCGAGTTCGTGGGCGATCAGCGTGCGGCCCACCGCCTGCTGCAGTCGCTGCAGCAGGTCGCCGCCGGCAATCAGTTCACCGGCGGCAACCTGCCAGGTGTGTGCCCACAGCAGCACGCCGGCCGGCGCATCGCAGAGTTCGGCGTAGACACGCGCCGTCGTGCCCAGCAGGTGCACCTTGCCCGAGACGACGTAGCGCACACCCAGGCGCGCAGCGATGTCGGCCATGTCCTGGGCGCGCCCGGCAAAACACGCGGCCGACAGCCGCGAGGTCACACGCCACGCGGGCGAGCGCGACAGGGTTGCGGTCAGGTCCTCGGCCAGCATCTCGCCGGCTTCCTGCCAGTCGGCCCCGGCGCCATGCGTGCCGAAGGGCAGCACGGCCAGGGTGGGCAAGGTGTCGGCGACGGGCCGTTCCGGCGCCCAGGTCCAGCCGCCGGCTGCGGACTGGCCGCAGCGCCGGATGCGGAAGGCCCGCACCGGTGCTTCGATGTTCTTCAGGTAGTGCTCGCCCAGGTCTTCGGTCTCGGCGTCGACACCGGGCGTGAGCCGGTCGCAGAACGAAGCGGCGGCCACGGTCTGCCCGGGGTCGCCCAGCGCCGCCAGGCGCGCGGCCAGGTTGACGCCGACGCCATAGACGTCGAACTCGTCTTCCACCAGCGGCGTGAAGGTGCAGCCGACCCGCAGGTGCATGCGTGTGTCGTCGCGGCAACCGGCGTTGATCTGCGCCATGCGTTCGTGCAATTGCCAGGACAGCGCGGCCGCCGTGCGAGCATCGTCGAACACCAGCAGCATGCCGTCGCCCAGGCTCTTCACGACGCGGCCCGTGCCGTCGGGCGGCAGCAGTTCGTGGCGCACCACGTCGCTGAACTGGCGCCAGCGCGTGATGACCGAGGCTTCGTCGCGCAGCATCAAGGCCACCGACTCGACGAGGTCGACCACGAGCACGGCACGCTCGACGGTGGCGCCGCCGCTGCGCTGTTCTCCCGGGCCTGTTGTGTCGGATGCATCGCCACGCATGCTGAGGCTGCCCCCGTGTTCCGCGCATCACCATTGTTCGGTAAGGCGCCGCGGGCGGCAAGGGCTTCAGGCGGGCGTGGCGTGTTGCAGCAACTGCTGCACCTGCACCGGGTCGTTGCTGCCGCGCACGGTGTCGAACAGCTGCTGCGCCTGCGGATGGCGCCGGCGCAGCAGGTTCAGCCACTGCTTCAGCCGCCCGGCGCGGTGGCGCGGCGCCACGTGGCGCGCCACGTTGTGCCAGTAGCGCAGCAGCAGCGGCTGCAGCGCCGGCCAGCCAGGGGC
>JBASTF010000603.1:0-1548 GCA_049274755.1 Rubrivivax sp.
GTTCAGAAAATCCGCGTCAAAATCACCGACGCTTCCTTTGCAAACGGCGCCCTCACGATTCTCCGCGTCATCCCCGAAGGCAAAAAAGAAATGAGCTACGACGCATTCCTGCGCGGACAGAAAACGAAATAGCCCCTCCTTGCATTTGATGTTGGAATATCTTTATGCTTTTATAAAACCTTCTTGTATGCATCTTTGCACTATTGCCCAAGTATAAGGATGATTATGTCTTTTGTAACTCTGGATTATTCTCCAAAACCGATTTCGACCTTTTAGATATCCATGAAATAAATCAAAAAATGTACGGAAATCAATTTGACCTTTACTTACCAGATAACACATAATCTCAAATTCTTTATCAACTCTGTCTGAAATCTGTTGACTAATAACTGAGCTCTTCTTTGCGAATTCAGAGTCAGGATTCTCTTCAATAAATACATGCTCGTCTACAGTTAGTGCGGGTGCATTGTAAAAAATATCATGTATGCGCTCCCTGTGACGCAATAAAATCTCAAACCTCTTTTCTTTTCTGTCTCGTAAAACAATATAAACAGAAACGGATAACGAAAGGAGGGAGATAAAAATGGCGGCAAATTCGATATCTATATTCATATTTCATCACCTTACTCTATTTTTAACATCTTTTCCATCATCGGCTCAACGGATAACCTCGTTGAGCCGTTCGACTTTATCCAATCATTTTGCAAAATAATGAAACACACTAACTCTGACGACCGCTAAAGATAGTGTATATGCGATAAGGAAGATTTTCTCGCTGGGAAAATCTTCCGGTTCCGCAAAAGCAGCATTCCGAGCGTCCTATAATGTCGGATTGTCGGCGGGGTCGGGGGAGATGGGGCGCGAGCGCCAGATTTTTTGATGCACAGTTGCCCACATGTCGGCAAGGTCGCGGTTTTTAAGCGCATAGAGCACTACCGCCCACGCGGCGATGCCGAGAAGCCCCGCGAGGAATCCGTGCAGGAAAACACCGGCGGTTTTTTGGAGGTTTAAGAAGTTGTCAAAGAGCTGGAGCCCCCCATACGCCGCCGCTCCCGCAAGCGTCGCGGCGGCAAAACTCTCAAAGAGCGTACCGGAAACGCTTCGCCACAACCCGCGAGCGCTTTCTGCCAAAAGCGCCCACAAAAGCCCCGCGTGGAGAAACGCGCCAAGCGAGAACGCAAGCGGGAGCGCGAGAGCAGCAGTACCCGGCACATCGGTAACGCGCAAAAGCGCTTCTACAAAAAAGGCAAACGGCGGGTGCGTGCGGAAAAGCGCGAGGAGCAAAACCCCCACTGCCGCCGTTGTAACCGCCGCGAGCGCGCTTGCGACGAGCGGCCGCGCCGTGCGCCCCGACGCATAGTGCGCGCGGAGCAAGAGCAGTGCGAGCGCTTGCGCCACGAGCGATACGGCAAAAAGTGCTAGTGCCGCGGCGGTAAGCCGCGTGTCTGCCCAGCCAAACTCCCCCGCCCCGAGTACTACGCGCACCACTTGCGCGCGCAAGACGATAAAAAGCGCCGTTGCGGGGAGCGACCAAAAGACAATAGAGCG
>JBASTF010000604.1:0-5129 GCA_049274755.1 Rubrivivax sp.
GCCCAGGCCGTGGTGCTGAGCGCCGCCGGTGCCACGCTGGCGCGCGAAGCGGCACGCGACATCATCGCCGGCGAAGCGGCAACGCTGGACAACCTGACGGCGGCCGAACGTGCGCTGCTGCTGGAGCTGCTGCACAAGGTGGCGGCGCGGCGGCCGCGCCGCGCCTGAGCGGCCTGACGCGCTTACTACGCGCTCAGTGCCAGCCGCGGCGCGCCGGCGCGGCTGTTGGCGGCCTGCAGCGTCATCAGCACCAACTGCTTCAGCGCGCCCCAGGCATCGGCCGGCCACCCGGGGTGGCGCAGGCCCTTGACGATGCCGTCGCAGACGCTGGCGGCTTCCAGCAGGTGCTGCAACTGGTGGCCGGCCAGGCCCGGCGCCACACGTTCGTAGAGCTTTTCCTTCAGCCCCCAGACACGGGCTTCACGCAGCGCCAGCGGCAGCGGCCTGCCGTCGTCGAGCGCGCTGCGCACACGGGCCAGGCCGCGGATGTCTTCGGCCAGCGTCCAATGCACCAGCACCGCGGCTTCGCCGCCGGACTGCAGGCCGTCGAGCATGCGCAGCGCACGTGCCACCTGGCCGGCGAGCACGGCTTCGCCGAGCTTGAAGACGTCGTAGCGCGCCACGTCCAGCACCGCGGCCTCCACCTGCTCCAGGCTCAGCTCGCCCTGGGGATGCAGCAGGGCCAGCTTCTGCAGTTCCTGGTGCGCGGCCAGCAGGTTGCCTTCCACGCGGTCGGCAAAAAAAGCCAGCGTGCGCTGGCCTTCGTCGCCGGCGGCCACACGCTGGCCCTGGCGCGCCAGGCGTTGCGCGATCCACTGCGGCAGGGCCTTGCGTTCGATGGTCTCGACACGCAGCATCAGCCCGGCGCTGTCCAGCGCCGAGAACCAGGCCGACTTCTGCTGCTGGAAGTCCAGCTTCGGTAGCTGCACCAGGGTCAGCACCTCGTCGCTCAGCGTCTCGCAATAACGCTGCAGCGCCTCGGAGCCGTCCTTGCCGGGCTTGCCCGAGGGAATGCGGATCTCGATCAGCTGGCGGTCGGCAAACAGGCTCATCGCCTGCGCGGCGCCGAGCACAGCGCTCCAATCGAAGTGGTTGCCGCTGACGGTGAAGACCTTGCGCTCGGCATACCCCGCAGCCCGTGCGGCAGCGCGGATGGCGTCGCAGGCCTCCTGCGCCAGCAGCGGCTCGTCGCCGTGCACGGTGTACAGCGGCTTCACGCCGCGGGCGAGCTGGGCGTCGAGCTGGTCGTGGCGGATCTGCATCGTCGCCGCTGCTTACAGGCGGATGGCGGCCAGCCGCCGCAGCACCTGGGCCACGATGTCGCTCTGCATCTCGCGGTACAGCTCGGCCTCTTCCTGTTCCTTGGCCAGGGCCGCGGCTTCGCTGTAGCTCATGCCACGCGAGAGCAGCAGTTCGACCGGTGCGATCAAGGCCTTGCCGGCCGGTGTGTGGGCGCGAAAATCGAACTTCATGCGCAGCTGGAATTCCCGCACCTGGGCTGCCGAGGTCGATGCGACGACACTCTTCTCGCGGCGGTCGGTCGTGGCCTGCAGCACCACCTCGGCCTGCTGCGGGTTGTCCAGCACCTGCACCGTCTTCGCGAGCTGGCGCTTCAGCGCGTCGGCCAGCGGCGAGCGCGGCGCAAACCCCTGCAGCGCGATGCTGCGGAAGGCCATCTCAGGCGCACGCCGGGGCTGGAAGCCGCAGCCACCGAGCACGGCCGCGCCGGCCAGCAGCAGAAGGCGCCGCGTGGACGACGGCATTCAGACGACCACGTTGACCAGGCGGCCTGGCACGATGACGACCTTCTTCGCCGGCTTGCCTTCGGCGAACTTCGCGAATTCCGGAGCGGCCAGCGCCACGGCTTCGATGGTGTCGCGGCCGGCATCGGCCGGCACGCGGATGGCACCGCGCAGCTTGCCGGCCACCTGCAGCATCAGCTCGATCTCCGAACGCACCAGCGCCGCTTCGTCGACCTGGGGCCAGGGTGCGTCGATCAGCGCGCCCAGCTGCGCGGCATAGCCCAGCTGCTCCCACAGGCCATGGGCGATGTGCGGCGCCGCCGGGTACAGCGCACGCAGCAGGATGCCCACACCTTCGCGCAACGTGGTGTCGTCGGCCGCCGCGGCGCCGTCGTCCAGCGCGTTCAGCAGCTTCATCGCACCGGAGATCACGGTGTTGTATTGCAGCCTGTCGTAGTCGTGGCTCACCTGCTTCAGCAGTGCATGCACCTCGTAACGCAGCGCGTTGGTGCCGCTGGGCGCCGGGCCCGGGCCACGCAGCCGCGGCGCGTGTCTGGCGGCAAAAGCCCACAGCCGGCGCAGGAAGCGGAACACACCTTCGGCGCCGGAGTCGGACCAGGCGGCACTCTGGTCCGGCGGGCCGGCGAACATCGTGAACACACGGGCCGTGTCGGCGCCGAACTTGGCGATGATGTCCTTGGGTTCGACGACGTTGTTCTTGCTCTTGGACATCTTCTCGATGCCGCCCAGCAGCACCGGCAGGCCGTCGCTCTTGGCCTTCGCGCCGGTGGGCTGGCCCCGATCGTCGTAGCTGACCTCGACCTCGCTGGGGTAGAACCACTTCTTCTTGCCCGAGTCGTCCTCGCGGTAGAACGACTCGTTCAGCAGCATGCCCTGCGTGAACAGGTTCTTGAACGGCTCGCTGTAGCTGATCAGGCCGGTGTCGCGCATCGCCTTGGTCCAGAAGCGCGCGTACAGCAGGTGCAGCACCGCGTGTTCGATGCCGCCGATGTACTGGTCCATTGGCATCCAGTACTCGTTGCGCTGGTCGACCATCGCGCTGTCGCTGTCGGGGCAGCAATAGCGCATGTAGTACCACGACGAGTCGACGAAGGTGTCCATCGTGTCGGTCTCGCGCCGCGACGGCTTGCCACACTGCGGGCAGGCCACGTCGAGGAACTTCGAGGACTTGTTCAGCGGGTTGCCGCTGCCGTCCGGCACCAGGTCTTCCGGCAGCAGCACCGGCAGGTCCTTCTCCGGCACCGGCACCGCGCCGCATGCGGCGCAGTGGATGATGGGGATGGGCGTGCCCCAGTAGCGCTGGCGGCTGATGCCCCAGTCGCGCAGCCGCCAGGTGGTCTTCTTCTCGCCCTGGCCCTGGGCCTGCAGCGCCTTGGCGATGGCGTCGACCGCGGCCTTGTGGCCCAGGCCGCTGTAGTTGCCGGAGTTGACGGTGATGCCTTGCAGCTTGTCGCCGTACCACGCCTGCCAGTGGTCGTAGCTGAACTGCTCGCCGTCGACGTGCACGACCTGCAGCATGTCGATGCCGTACTTCTTCGCAAACGCGAAGTCGCGTTCGTCGTGCGCCGGCACACCCATCACGGCGCCGTCGCCGTACCCGATCAGCACGTAGTTGCCGACCCACACCGGCACCTCGGCACCGGTCAGCGGGTGTTTCACCGTCAGGCCGGTGCGCCGGCCTTCCTTGTCCTTCAGCGCCAGCTCGGCCTCGGTGGTGCCGCCCTTCTTGCAGTCCTCGATGAAGGCGGCCAGCGCGGGGTCGCTCTTCGCGGCATGGGTGGCCAGCGGGTGCTCGGGCGCGACGGCGCAGAAGGTCACGCCCATGATGGTGTCGGCACGGGTCGTGAAGACGTGCATGCGGCCGTCCTGGATGCGCTGGCCGTCGTCACCACGGATGTCGTGCGTGAAGGCGAAGCGCACACCTTCGCTCTTGCCGATCCAGTGCTCCTGCATCAGCCGCACACGTTCGGGCCAGCCTTCCAGGTAGTGCGGGCTGGTGCTGTCGTTGACGCCGGCCAGCAGTTCGTCGGCGTACTGCGTGATGGCCAGGTAGTAGCCCGGGATCTCGCGCTTCTCGACGATGGCGCCGCTGCGCCAGCCGCGGCCGTCGACCACCTGCTCGTTGGCCAGCACGGTCTGGTCGATGGGGTCCCAGTTGACGATCTGCGTCTTGCGGTAGGCGATGCCCTTTTCGAGCATCTTCAGGAAGAACCACTGGTTCCACCTGTAGTAGCCTGGGTCGCAGGTGGCGACCTCGCGCTGCCAGTCGAAGGCCAGGCCCAGCGGCTGCATCTGGCTCTTCATGTCGGCGATGTTGGCCCGTGTCCACTCCGCCGGCGGCCGCTTGTTGTCGATGGCGGCGTTTTCGGCCGGCAGGCCGAAGGCGTCCCAGCCCATCGGCATCAGCACGTTCATGCCCTTCATGCGCAGGTAGCGCGCCATCATGTCGTTGATGGTGTAGTTGCGCACGTGCCCCATGTGCAGCTTGCCGCTGGGGTAGGGCAGCATCGAGCAGGCGTAGAACTTGGGCCGGTTCGGGTGTTCGACGACGCGGAAGGCGTTCGTCGCCGCCCAGTGCGCCTGGGCGGCGGCTTCGACGTCTGCGGGGGCGTACTTTTCGTTCATACGCCGGATTGTAGGGACGGCTACTTCGCTGCCGCCTCGGTGACGAAGCCGATGCGTGTGAGCCCGGCCTCCTGCACCAGGCCGATCAGTTCGGCGACGCTGCCATACGGCACCGCGCGGTCGGCCCGCAGCTGCACCTCGGTGCCGGGGTCGCGCGCCGCCGCGACACGCACACGTTCCACCAGCTGCTGCGGCGTGACCTTCTCGTCGCCGACAAACAGCTGGCCCTGCGCGTCGACGGCCAGCGCCACCGACTGCGGTGCATCGCTGGGGCGGGCGCCGGTGGTCTTGGGCAGGTCCAGCTTCAGCGTGCTTGTCATCAGCGGCGCGGTGATGATGAAGATCACCAGCAGCACCAGCATCACGTCGATCAGCGGCGTCATGTTGATGTCGCTCATCGGTTCCGCGCCGGGGCGGCGCTCGAGGCGGCCGAAGGCCATGTGTCAGCGGCTCTGAACGATCTCGCGCAGGTCGTGCGCGAAGCCCTCGAGCTCGGCCTCGCAGGCGGCGACGCGCTTGCCGAAGACGTTGTAGGCCAGCACCGCCGGAATGGCCACCGCGATGCCGGCCGCCGTCATCACCAGGGCCTCGCCCACCGGGCCGGCGATCTTCTCGATCGTGATGCTGCCGGCTGCGGCGATGGCCACCAGCGCGTGGTAGATGCCCCAGACGGTGCCGAACAAGCCGACAAACGGCGCCGTGCTGCCGATGCTGGCCAGCAGCACCTGGCCGAACTGCAGG
>JBASTF010000605.1:0-4902 GCA_049274755.1 Rubrivivax sp.
GGAGCGCGTGCGCCTGGGCCTGCGCGCCGAAGGTGCGCGCTGGCAGCTGAGCATCGGCGATTCGGTCGAGCTGCTGGCCATCGCACGCCGCGACGGCAGCCTGTTCGTGCAGGCGCAGGGCCTAGCCTTCGCCTTCGAGGCCATCGATTATCTGGCGCAGGCCGCCGCGGCCCACGTCACGTCGGGCGAACTGCGCACGCCGTTGATGGGCACCATCCTGAAGACCCACGCCGCCGTCGGCGACACGCTGCGGGCCGGCGACGTGGTGGTGACCATGGAGTCGATGAAGATGGAATTGAAGATCTGCGCCGAGCACGACGGCGTGCTGCGCAGCCTGGGCGTCGTCGCCGGGCAGATGGTCGAACGCGGCCTGCTCGTCGGCCTCGTCGATGCCGCTGCTTGACGGACTGACTGACCGACACCCCTGACCTGCCCGATAGGAGACCGCGTTGAACTACGAATCGATCAAGCTGACGATGGACGGCGAGCACGTCGCCCGTCTGACGCTGGCCCGCCCCGACATCCAGAACGCGATGAGCATGAAGCTGGTGCAGGAACTGCGCCACGCGCTGAGCGTCATCGCCGCCAGCAGCACGCTGCGCGCGGTGGTGCTGACGGGCGAGGGCAAGTCCTTCTGTGCCGGCGGCGACCTGAACTGGATGCAGAGCGTGCTCAAACAGAGCCGCGCCGAGCGCATCGCCGAATCCAGGGTACTGGCCGAGCTGTTCTACGAGTTCGACACCCTGCCCAAGGTGGTGGTCGGCCGCATCAATGGTGCGGCCACCGGCGGCGGCTTCGGCATGACCTGCATCTGCGACGTGACCGTGGCCTCGAGCGCCGCGCGCTTCTCGCTCACCGAGGCCAAGCTCGGCCTGCTGCCGGCCAACATCGGCCCCTATGTGGCGCGCCGTCTGGGGCTGGCGCGGGCGCGCCGCTACGGCCTGACGGCGAAGTTCATCGACGCGGCGCAGGCCGAGCGCATCGGCCTGGTGGACCGGGTCGTCGAGCCCGACGAGCTGGACAGCGCGGTGGAAGAAGAACTGGCGCTGATCCTGGCGATCCCGGCCGGCTCGATCGCGTCGACCAAGAAGCTGTTCAACGACGTCATCGGCCGCCCGCCGCGCGACTGCATGGACTACACGGCCGGCGCGCTGGCAGACGCCTGGGAGACCGAGAACGCCGGCGAAGGCATCGCCGCGTTCCTCGCCAAGCGCCCGGCCGCCTGGAAGGTCATGCGCGGCTGAAGCGCCCGCCGCCGCCAACTTCTGCAACCACCACGCTGCCGATCAAATGACCACCTTCGAAACCATCCGGCTCGACATCGATGCCGCCGGCGTCGCCCGCCTGACGCTGGCCAGGGCCGATGTGCACAACGCCCTGAACCCGACGATGTTCGAGGAGATCGGCCAGGCGCTCGACCTCATCGAAGCCAACCCCGCGGCGCGTGTCGTGGTGCTCAGCGGCGACGGCGAGAACTTCTGCGCCGGCGGCGACTTCCGCTGGCAGCAGAGCCAGGGCGACCAGGACCGTGCCAGCCGCATCCGCAGCGGCGTGCCGCTGGCCAAGATCCTGGCCCGGCTCGACAGCTTCGGCCGCCCCATCATCGGCCGCATCAACGGCTCGGCCTACGGCGGCGGCGTCGGCCTGATCGCCATCTGCGACGTCGCCGTGGCGGTGGACAGCGCGCGCATCTCGCTCAGCGAGGTCCGCCTGGGCCTGGTGCCGGCGACCATCTCGCCCTATGTCGCGGCCAAGCTGGGGCCGAGCTACGCGCGACGGGTGTTCCTCAACGGCAAGATCATGTCGGCCGCCGAGGCGCAACGCTACGGTCTGGTGCATGAAGTGGTTGCCGTGGCGGAACTCGACAAGGCCGTCAATGCCGAGATCGACCTGGCGCTGGCCTGCGCGCCGGGCGCGTTGCAGATGACCAAGAAGCTGGTGCAGTTCGTCCTGGCCCACGACAGCGCGGACAACCTGATCTACACCGTCGACCGCCTGGCCGACTTCTGGGAGACCGAGGAAGCGCGCGAGGGGCTGAAGAGCTTCTTCGAGAAGCGGGCGCCGGCCTGGCGCCGCAAGCACGAACCCGCAGCCTGACCCCACCCTCTCCCGACTGAAGGACACCCATGAACGACGCAGACACCGTGATCTACGAGGTGCGCGACGGCATCGCCACCGTCAAGATCAATCGCCCTGAAATCCGCAATGCGCTGTCGCCCGCGGCAGCCAACCGCCTGCACGACTGCTGGGGCGAGGTCGACGCCGACAAGAACGTGCGCGTGGCCATTCTCACCTCGGCCGATTGCGGCACCTTCTGCGCCGGGCTGGACCTGCGCGAAGCGGCGCGCGTGAAGAAGGAAGAGGGCGTCGACATCCTGAGCAAGATGAAGGACCCCTTCCACAGCCGCCAGCGCCGCGTCGCCAAACCCATCATCGCCGCGATGACCGGGCACCTGATCGCCGGCGGCATGATGCTCAGCCTGAATTCCGACCTGCGCGTGGGCCTGAAGGGAACGCAGGTGGGCATCACCGAAACGCGCATCGCCGGGCGCGGCAGCCCGTGGGCGATTCCGCTGCTGTGGATGCTGCCACAGCCGCTGCTGATGGAGATGGTGCTGACCGGCGAGCTGTATCCGATCGACACCTTCCACCAGCTCGGCTTCATCAACTACCTCGAGGACACGCCCGACGCCGTGCGTGCCCGCGCCCAGTCGCTGGCAGAACGCATCCGCGACAACGCACCGCTGTCGGTCATGGCGGGCAAGGAGTCGATCCTCACGGCGATGAGCGCCGGCTGCGATGCCGGCATGGCGCTGGCGCACAACATCTACCGTGCCGCCTACGCCAGCGAGGACGCGCAGGAAGGCCCGCGCGCCTTTGCCGAGAAACGCAAGCCGGTATGGAAGGGGCGCTGAGGCGCGTTGCGCTGAAGTGTCGAGCGCATCGATGAGCCAGGCCGAGCTGCCGCCCGGCGTGCAGGTCTTCGAGCGCGGCTGGTTGTCCAGCAACAGCGTGCTGTTTCTGGGCGCGCAGTCCACGGCGCTGGTCGACAGCGGCTATTGCGCGCACGCCGAGCAGACGCTGGCACTGGTGGCGGCGGCCCTGTGCGGGCGCCCGCTCGACCGCCTCGTCAACACCCATCTGCACAGCGACCACTGCGGCGGCAACGCCGCGCTGCAGGGCCGTTGGCCGGCGCTGCAGACGCTGATTCCGCCTGGATTGGCGCCGCAGGTGGCGCATTGGGATTCGGTGGCCCTCGGCTATGAGCCCAGCGGCCAGCGCTGCCCCCGCTTCAGGCACGACGCCCTGGTGCTGCCGGGCACCGAAATCGAACTTGCCGACAGGGCATGGCAGGTCCATGCCGCGCCGGGCCACGACCCCGACTCGCTGATCCTGTTCGAGCCCGGCTCGCGCACCCTGATCTCGGCCGACGCCCTGTGGGAAAACGGCTTCGGCGTGGTGTTCCCGGAACTCGACGAGCGCGACGCCTTCGGCGAGGTCGGCGCCACCCTCGATCTGATCGAGCGGCTCGGCCCGCGCTGGGTCATCCCGGGTCATGGCCCCGTGTTCCGTTTCGAGGCCGCGGTGCTGGGCCGGGCGCGCAGCCGCCTGGAGGCCTTTGTGCGCAACCCGGCCCGCCACGCCCACCACGCGGCCAAGGTGCTGCTCAAGTTCAAGCTGCTGGAATGCCGGCAGATGCTGTTCGTCGACTACGTCCAGTGGGCCGCCGGCACGCCGCACTTCCAGGGCATCCACCGCCGGTTCGCGCCTGCGGTGGGTATCGGCGACTGGATCGATCAGTTGACGCAGGAGCTGGTGCATTCGCAGATGGTGAGACGGGTGGGCGAGTCGGTCCACGATGCCTGAGGAGTCGGGCCGTCTGGGCACGGCAAGGACGGCGGAGGCGACGGGGGTCTTCGGGCGTGCCACGCTTGGAAGACCACCGCACGATTCGACGCTCAAAGAGCAAACCGATGACCCCTGCACTGCTCAGCCCGCTGCGGCTGCGAGAACTCGAATTGCCCAACCGCATCGTCGTGTCACCGATGTGCCAGTACAGCCTGGTCGACGGCTGTGCCACCGACTGGCATCTGGTGCACCTCGAGCAGTACGCGGTGTCGGGCGCCGGGCTGGTGATCCTGGAGGCCACGCATGTCGAGCGCCGCGGCCGCATCACCCACGGTTGCCTGGGGCTGTACTCCGACGAGAACGAGGCGGCGCTGGTGCGGGTGGTCGACTTCTTCCGCCGTCACGGCCATGCGCGGCTGGGCATCCAGATTTCGCACTCGGGCCGCAAGGGCTCGGCGCGCCGGCCCTGGGAAGGCCGTGGCGAAGCGCTGACGGCGGGCAAAGACGCCTGGGGCACGGTGAGCGCGTCCGATCTACCCTTCGACGAGTGCTGGCCGCAGCCTGCGGTGCTCGATGCCGACGGCATGGCGGCGGTGCGCGAGGCCTTCGCCCAATCGACGCGGCGCGCGGCGCGCCTGGGCTTTGACCTGGTGGAGGTGCACATCGCCCATGGCTACCTGCTGCATGGTTTCCTGTCGCCGCTGTGCAACCGCCGCGGCGACGCCTACGGCGGCAGCCTCGAGAACCGGATGCTTTTCCGCTCGAGGTCTTCGACGCGATGCGCGCCGAGTGGCCGCAGCACAGGCCGCTGGGCGTGCGCATCTCGGCCACCGATTGGGTCGAGGGCGGCCGGACGCTCGAGGACGCCTGCGAGTTTGCCTGCCGGCTGAAGGCGCGCGGCTGCGACTTCATCACCGTCTCCAGCGGCGGCACCTCGCCGAAGCAGAAGATCACGCTGGGCGACGGCTTTCAACTGCCGCTGGCTGCCGCGGTGCGCCAGGCCGCCGACCTGCCGGCGATGCGCGCGGGCATGCTGTTCGACCCGGTGCACGC
>JBASTF010000606.1:0-3050 GCA_049274755.1 Rubrivivax sp.
CGTCGCAAAAATACCCCTTATGGCGAGCGCGAGCGCGATTTTCAACTCTACCGGCGTGGGCGTTACGTGGAATTCAATCTGGTCTATGACCGCGGCACCCTGTTCGGCCTGCAATCGGGCGGTCGCACCGAGTCCATCCTGATGTCCCTGCCGCCGCTGGTGAAGTGGCGTTACAACTGGCGCCCGGAACCGGGCACGCCAGAGGCCAGATTATATGAGGTATTTCTCAAGCCGCGCGATTGGCTGGCGGACGAGAAATAATTCTTACGCATCGTCCACGAAAAACACGAAAGGCACGAAAAAACCGCACGTTGTTTTTTTGCGTAAGTCCGGTGACTGACCCATAGAGGTAAGCCCCCGTCCCTGCCGGTATCGGATACCCCCCTTTGTAAAAGGGGGGCAGGGGGGATTTGCGGTGATGGCGTAGGCAACTGCTGTAAATCCCCCCACTCCCCCTTTTGCAAAGGGGGAGGATTGGTGGCAGCCGCCTTGGGCGGCTCACGATTTTATTGGCGCTTTTGAGGTGCTCACCTAATAAGGCCGCAGCTTTGCCGGGGGTAGTTTAGCTGCTTAATCTCCACCGGGTTCGCACGCGCCTCGGCAGGGGATGCTGACGCGTTCGCGCACAGTGGTATCCAGCCGTAGCGCGGTCAGTGTGCCGCCCCACACGCAGCCCGTGTCCAGGTGATGGACGCCTTGCACGTCACATGCCCCCAGCGTCGACCAGTGGCCGAAGACAATCTCCATATCTGCGCTGGCGCGAACTGGCACCATAAACCACGGCAGGTGGCCGGGTGACTGCGTGCCGGGAGCGCCCTTTTCTTTTAGCGCCAGGCGCCCCTCGCTGTCGCAATAACGTAGCCGCGTAAGGCAGTTGGTGATAAAGCGTAACCGGGCTGCGCCCATCAATGCGGCTGACCACTGGTCAGGCCCATCGCCGTAGATGGCGGCGAGGTAGTCGTGATAGCCGTTTCCACGTAATGCACCTTCCACCTCGGCAGCGCAGCCCCTTGCCGTGGCAAGATCCCACTGCGGTGGCAAGCCGGCATGGAGCATGGTGACGCCCAGCGTGGCGTCGTGGTGCAGCAGGGGCTGATGGCGCAGCCATTCGAGCAGTTCGTCGCGGTCCGGTGCGTCCAGTACATCGTGGAACGTATCGTTGCGGCGCGGGCGCGTATGGCCGCCCGCTACTGCGAGCAAATGGATATCGTGATTACCCAGCACGGTCACCGCATGCGCCCCCAGATCCCGCACGAAGCGCAACACTTCAAGAGACTGCGGCCCACGATTGACCAGATCGCCGGCAAACCACAGTTGATCTTGCTGCGGGTCAAAGGCGATTTTGTCGAGCAGGGTCATCAGGTCATCGAAACAGCCCTGAACATCACCAATGGCATAGACTGCCATGCGGGTTTAGTCCTCGATCAGGCTGCGCAGCATCCACGCGGTTTTTTCATGCACCTGCATACGCTGGGTGAGGAGATCCGCCGTGGGCTGGTCGTTGGCTTTCTCGACTGCCGGGAAGATAGAACGCGCAGTACGCGCCACGGCCTCTTGCCCCTCTACCAGCAGCTTGATCATCTCCTCGGCCTTGGGCACGCCGGCGGTCTCGGGGATGGAGCTTAAGCGCACAAACTCGGAATAGGTGCCGGGAGCGGGGAAGCCCAAGGCGCGGATGCGTTCCGCAATCAGGTCAACCGCCAGTGCCAGTTCGTTGTATTGCGCCTCGAACATCAGGTGCAAGGTCTGGAACATCGGCCCGGTCACATTCCAATGGAAGTTGTGGGTTTTGAGGTAAAGCGTATAGGTGTCCGCCAGCAACCGCGACAGTCCATCCACAATCTCGGCGCGGTCTTTTTTCGAAATGCCTATGTCTATCTTCATGAGAGGCTCTCCTTTCTCGTTGAATTTAAGGATTATTTTAGCGTTGCACGCAAATATTGCATAACCCGTTACTGATGTAAAGAACGTTGTTTTTGTTGACATGGCCTGCCTGATCTGGGTATCTTATCCGGCTTTATGTTTGGTTGTCGCCACGTGCGGCGCCGTTCCATCCATTTGTTGTCGTTTAAAATATCGGATAAAGCTATGAAAAGAACATTTCAACCTAGCGTTATCAAGCGCAAGCGTACCCACGGATTTCGCGCACGTATGAGTACGCCGGGTGGCCGCCTGGTGATCAAGCGCCGTCGCGCCAAGGGCAGGACGCGCCTGTCAGCTTGACCTGCGACCCCGTCGCCTTGAACTCGATGCCGGATTTCGATGTTGACTCCAGGCAGGGTTCGGCGCCGGACAAGCGTTTCGGCAGGTGTTGCCGGCTCACCAGCCCCAGTGAATACAAGCTGGTTTTTGATGGGCAATATAAGTCGTCGGGCAGTGTCTTGGCTGTGCGGGCGCGGAAAAACGGCTGCGATTCCGCGCGCCTGGGTCTGGTGATATCGAAAAAAAGCGTGAAAGCCGCAGTGGGCCGGAATCGCATCAAACGCTTGACGCGCGAGAGTTTCCGCCAGCACCGGGCCCGTCTTGCGGGTCTGGATGTGGTGGTGATGAGCCGCGCGGGTGCGGCGGATGTGCCCAACGACAAAATATTCGCGATCCTGAGCAGGCATTGGGAAGCCCTCGAACGATGGAAAAAATCCTGACATTCATGATACGGGGCTACCGTTATCTGCTGAGTCCGTTCCTGGGTAACAACTGCCGTTTTTACCCAAGCTGTTCCTGTTACGCCGAGACGGCAATAAAAAACCACGGTGCGTTGACCGGCTCCTGGATGGCGTTGCGCCGAATTGCGCGCTGTCATCCATGGCATCCGGGCGGCATTGATCCCGTACCTGAAAAAACGGATAAAAAGGCCTGATGGATAACTACAGAATTCTCCTGTTTGCGGCTTTATCGGTTGTAATCCTGCTACTCTGGCAGGCATGGCAGCAAGACTTTGGCGCGCCGCAAACGCCCACCGTTGCAACAACTGGCCCGGGCGCCACTCCTGCCGTTCCTTCTGTCTCCCCGGCAGCAACAACTTCCACCGCTCCCGCACCAGCCCCCGGAGT
>JBASTF010000607.1:0-6356 GCA_049274755.1 Rubrivivax sp.
GCGCTGGCATGCACACCCGGCAGCACGGCCGGCCGCTGCTGCGCCGCCCACCACTGCGTGAGGCGGGCAAACGCCAGGTAGGGGTCGGCGCAGACGATGGCCGCGCCACGCACAGCGGCCGCTTCGCGCGAAGCCGGGCCGACGATGACGCAGCCGGCCAGCGAAGCCGCCAGCTGCGGCTGGTAGCGTGGGTTCGAGAGGAAGCTGATGGTGTCGGCGCCCGCCGTTTCCAGCGGCCCGATGCGGCTGACGGCGATGTCGCCGTCGCCCAGCAGTTCGCCGCCCAGCCGGGCGGCGAGTTCGGCGATGCGGACCCGCACGGCCGCCTCGCCCCGCTTACTTGCCGGTGCCGCCGCCGCCGCCCGGCGCCGCGGGAGCGTTCAGCGCACGGATCACCTTCTCGGTGATGTCCACACGCGGCCCGGCGAAGACCACTTCCTGCAGGATGACGTCGTACTTCTCGGCGTCGAAGATCTGCTTGATGACGCGGTTGGCGCGCTCGACGACACCGGCCAGCTCTTCGTTGCGGCGCTGGTTCAGGTCTTCCTGGAACTCGCGGCGCTTGCGCTGCATGTCACGGTCTTGTTCGACCAGTTCACGCTGGCGGCGCGTGCGTTCGCTTTCGGCCAGCGTCGGCGCGTCCTTCTCCAGCTTGTCGGCCGCAGCCTTCAGCTTGCCGGCCTGGTCCTGCAGCTCACGCTCGCGCTTGCTGAACTCGGCTTCGAGCTTGGTCTGCGCGGCCTTGGCCGGCGCGGCCTCGCGCAGCACACGTTCGCTGTTGACATAACCGATCTTCAGATCCTGGGCCTGCGCCATCGGGGCCAGAACCACCATCGCTGCACCGACCAGGGCGGAAGCGAACAGCGATTGCTTGGGCGACATCTTCATCAAAACGCGGTCCCGATCTGAAATTGGAATCTCTGGATTCTATCGTTGGGCTGCACCCGCACCGGCACACCCCAGCTCAGCTTCAGCGGACCCACCGGCGAGATCCAGCTCATGCCCAGGCCGGCAGAGACACGCATGCTGTCGTAGCTCATCTTCTCGCCGTCGCGCCAGACGTTGCCGACGTCGGTGAAGGCGAAGATGCGCAGCGACTTGTCGTTGCCGGTGCCGGGCACCGGGAAGTACAGTTCGCCGTTCACGTTCAGGCGCTTGGAGCCACCGATGTAGGCGCCGGTGGGGTCGATCACACCCAGCGAACCCTGCTCGAACACACGCACGGTGCCAAGGCCGCCGCCGTAGAAGTTCTTGAACACCGGGTAGGGCTTGCCGCCCAGGCCGATGCCATAGCCGAGCTCGGAGTTGAAGCCCAGCGACATGCGCGCCGGCAGTTGCCAGTACTGCTGGTACTGCACATTGGTACGCAGGTAGCGCACGTCGCCGGCCAGGCCCCAGTCGATGTTGATGCGCTGGTAGCGGCCGGCCGTGGGCGCCAGTGCGCTGTCGCGGCTGTCGCGCTGCCAGCCGATGGTCAGCGGGATCGAATAGCTGTTGGCGCCGTAGGTGGCGCGGTAGTTCAGGTAGCTCAGCGGAATGCCTTGCGAAGCGCCGATGCGCGTCTGCTCGGCGCCGATGCCGAAGAACACGGTGTCGTACTCGGAGAAGGGCACGCCGAAGCGGATGGTCGCGCCCGGAGTCGCCAGCGAATACTGGTCGCCCAGGCTGTTCAGCGGCCGGCTGGTGCGGTAGTACACGTCGATGGCACGCGAGATGCCATCGACGGTGAAATACGGGTCCACCGTGCTGACCACCAGCGTGCGCTGAAACTTGCTCGTGTTGACCTGCACGCCCAGGTAGTTGCCCGAGCCGAAGACGTTGTCCTGCTGGATCGAACCGGTCAGCGACAGCTTCTGGGCATTCGAGTAGCCGGCACCGAGCAGCAGGTTGCCGGTGGGCTTTTCCTCGACCTTCACCGTCAGGTCGACCTGGTCCAGTGCACCGGCCACCTCGGCCGTGTCGACGCTGACGTCCTTGAAGTAGCCCAGGCGGTTGACACGGTCGCGCGAGAGCTTGATGCGGCCGCCGTCGTACCAGGACGACTCGAGCTGGCGGAACTCGCGGCGCACGACCTCGTCGCGGGTGCGTGTGTTGCCGGCCACCTCGATGCGGCGCACGTAGACCCGGCGCTGCGGCTCGCCGCTCAGCACCAGCACCACCTGGCCGGTGGCACGGTCGATCTCCGGGCGCTGCTCGACACGGGCGAAGGCATAGCCGTACAGGCCGTACAGGTCGGTGAAGGCCTTGGAGGTGGCCGACACCAGTTCGCCGTTGTAGGGTGTGCCGGGCTGCACCAGCACCAGCGACTTGAACTCGTCGTCCTTGCCGAGGAAGTCCCCTTCCAGCTTCACCGCCGTCACCGTGTAGGGCTGGCCCTCGCGGATCGAGATCGTGACGGTGATGTCCTGCTTGTCCGGCGAGATCGTGACCTGGGTCGACTCGACGGCGAACTCGAGGTAGCCGCGGTTCACGTAGTAGGCGCGCAGCGTCTCCAGGTCGGCGTTGAGCTTGCTGCGGGCGTAGCGGTCGGACTTGCTGTACCAGGTGAACCAGCCTTCCTTGGTCAGCTCGAACAGGTCCAGCAGCGTGCCTTCCCTGAAGGCCCGGGCACCGACGATGCGGATGTCCTTGATCTTGGCCGCGTCGCCTTCGGTCATCGTGAAGGTGACGTTGACGCGGTTGCGCTCGATCGGCGTCACCGTCGTCACGACCTCGGCGCCGTAGAGGCTGCGGCTCAGGTACTGGCGCTTGATCTCCTGCTCGGCGCGGTCGATCAAGGCCTTGTCGAACGGCTGGCCCTCGCCGATGCCGGCGTCCTTCAGCGACTTGGTCAGCGGCTCCTTGTCGAACTCCTTCAGGCCGACGAAGGTGACCGAAGCGACGATGGCGCGCTCGTCGATGATGACGACGGCCGTCTGGCCCTCGATCTCGATGCGCACGTCCTTGAACAGGCCGGTGGCGAACAGCGCACGCAGCGCCGCCGCGCCCTTGTCGTCGTTGTAGGTGTCGCCGATGCGGAAGGGCAGTGCGCCGAACACGGTGCCGGGGTCGGTGCGCTGCAGGCCCTCGATGCGGACGTCCTTCAGCACGAAGGGCGTGACCGCGAAGGCCGAGGAAGAAGCCGTGGCCGCGGCGACCACGAGCACGGCGGCCGGCAGACGCATCACAGCGGTCGGGAAAGCAGGGAACATGGAGATCTAGTGCAAGCCCAGCAGGCGGGCCACGTCGTTGAAGAGGGCGACCGACATCATCATCAGCAGCAGCGCAATGCCGCCGCGTTGCAACCGAGCGAGCCAACGCTCGGACACCGGCCGCCCGGTGACAGCCTCGAAAATGTAATACATCAGGTGGCCGCCATCGAGCATCGGCAGCGGCAGCAGGTTCAGCACACCGAGGCTGACACTCACCAGCGCCAGGAAACCCAGGTAGTAGGCCAGGCCCTGCTGCACCGCCTGGCCGGAGAAATCGGCGATGGTCAGCGGCCCGCTGAGGTTCTTCAGCGAGGCCTCGCCGATCAGCATGCGGCCCAGCATCTTCAGCGTCAGCGCCGACACGTCCCAGGTGCGCGATGCGCCCTGCTGCAGGCCTTCCAGCACGCCGTGGCGCACCACCACCATCGCCGGTGCCTGGCCGACGACGGCATCGACGCGCCCGAACACACGGTCGGCGTCGCGCACGACACGCGGCGTGACGGCGATCTCCAGCAGCCGGCCGTCGCGGACGATGCGCCATTGCTGCGCGGTCGCCGTGCCGCCGCGCACCGAGGCGCGGATGCGTTCGACCAGGGCCTGGGCGTCGCCCACCAGCTGGCCGTCGATGGCGATGACGAGGTCGCCCTTCAGCAACCCGGCGGCCGCGGCCGGCCCGCCGGCCTTCACCTCGCCCAACCGCGGTTCGCTGAAGGCCGGACCGATGCCGATCTGCTTCATCAGCTGGGCGTCGACATCGCGCGCCGACAGCCGCCCCAGGTCCAGCCGCACGACACGTGCACCGCGGCCGCCGCGGTCGGCCACCTGCAGTTGCAGCGCCTGCTGCTGCAGCGTGGCCTGCGTGAGCTGCCAGCGCAGGTCGGGCATCGAGCGGATGTCGCTCCAGTCGTTGCCGTCGCTGGAGATGGCAAGCACCTCGTCGCCGGCCCGCAGCCCCGCGGCTTCGGCAATGCTGCCGGCCACCGGCGTGCTGAGCACGGCCTGGGGCTCCTCGATGCCGATCCAGTGTGCCGACGCATACAGCGCGATGGCCAGCGCCAGGTTGGCCAGCGGCCCGGCCGACACGATGGCGGCGCGGCGCGGCAGCGGCTGGCGGTTGAACGCACGGTGCTGCTCGTCGGGCGCCACTGGGCCTTCGCGCTCGTCCAGCATGCGCACGTAGCCGCCCAGCGGCAAGGCGCAGACGACAAACTCGGTGCCGTCCTTGCCACGCTGCCAGCGCAGCAGCACCCGGCCGAAGCCGACCGAAAACCGCAGCACCTTCACGCCGCAGGCCACGGCCACGCGGTAGTGGCCGTATTCGTGCACGACGATGAGCACACCCAGCGTCAGGATGAAGGCCAGCACCGTGGTGATCATGCGGCGAGCCCCTGGATGTGTTCACGCGCCACGGCGCGGGCGCGTTCGTCCAGCGCCAGCAGGTCGCCGAGCTGGGACACCGGCCCCAGCCGCGGTGCCAGCGCCTCGACGGTGGCGGCGTTGACGCCGTGGATCTCGGTGAAGCGGATGCGGCGCTCCAGGAAGGCCGCCACGGCCTCTTCGTTGGCGGCGTTCAGCACCGCGGTGCTGCCGGCCGGCGCACGCAGGCTGTCGTAGGCCAGCTGCAGGCCGGGGAAACGCCGGTCGTCCAGCGGTTCGAAGCTCAGCGCCGAGAGTTTCAGGAAGTCCAGCTGCGAAGCGCCCGATGCCACGCGTTCGGGGTAGGACAGGCCGTAGGCGATGGGCACCCGCATGTCGGGTGTGCCCAGCTGCGCCAGCACCGAGGCGTCGCGGCACACCACCATCGAGTGGATGATGCTCTGCGGATGCACGACGACCTGCACCCGCTCGGGTTCCAGATCAAACAGCCAGCGCGCCTCGATGACCTCGAGCGCCTTGTTCATCATCGTCGCCGAGTCGACCGAGATCTTGCGCCCCATCACCCAGTTCGGGTGCGCCACGGCCTGCTCGGGCGTCACAGCGTGCAACGTCGCCGGGTCACGGGTGCGGAACGGGCCGCCGCTGGCCGTCAGCACGATGTGGTCGATGAAAGCCGGCCACTGCGCGCGGTCCAGCGGCAGGCACTGGAAGATGGCCGAATGTTCGCTGTCGATCGGCAGCAGCGTCGCGCCGCCCTCGGCCACGGCCTGCATGAACAGTGCGCCACCGACAACCAGGGCTTCCTTGTTCGCCAGCAGCAGCCGCTTGCCGGCCCGCGCCGCCGCCATGCACGGCGGCAGGCCGGCGGCGCCGACGATGGCAGCCATCACGCTGTGCACGGCATCGTGCGCCGCCATCTCGCACAAGGCCTGGGCGCCGACACGCACCTCGGTGGCGGTGTCGCCCAGCAGGCCACGCAGCACGACAGCACGTTCTTCGCTGGGCACGACGGCCCAGCGCGGCTGGAACTGCCGGCATTGCGCGGCGAGTTCATCCATGCGCTGGAAGGCGCTGAGGCCGACGACGCGGAAACGCCCGGGATGGCGCGCCACCACGTCCAGCGTGCCCGTGCCCACCGAACCGGTGGAGCCGAGGATGACGAGTTGTTGCAAGGCGGGGTTCACGGCTCTCAGATCCAGATCAGCGCCAGTGTGATCGGAAACACCGGCAACAAGGCGTCCACACGGTCCAGCACCCCCCCATGGCCGGGGAGCAAGCGGCTGGAGTCCTTGGCACCGGCAGCGCGCTTGACCAGCGATTCGACGAGGTCGCCGACCACGCTCATCGCCGACAGCGCCAGCAGGGCCAGCACCAGGCCGACCAGGCCCAGCGAGGCCAGCAGCCTGGAGAACACGCTGGAGCTGTCGAACCAGGCCATCTGGTGGTCCAGGAAGATCCACAACACGGCCAGCGCCAGCACGCCCGCCATGCCGCTCCACACACCTTCCCAGCTCTTGCCAGGGCTGATGGACGGTGCCAGCTTGCGCCGGCCGAAAGCCCGGCCGCCGAAGTAGGCGGCGACGTCGGCCATCCAGACAATACAGAACACCGAGAGCATGAAGTTGATGCCCAGCACGCGGGCATGGCTGATGGCCAGCCAGGCCGCCCACAGGCCGGCGATGCCGATGGCCCAGCGCGCCGGCTTCGGCAACTGCGGCCAGGCGGCCGGGCCACCGCGCAGCGCGACACAACCACCGGCCAGCCACAAGGCCGTGGCCAGCCACCAGG
>JBASTF010000608.1:0-1996 GCA_049274755.1 Rubrivivax sp.
CTCGCGTGCACCTTGCCCTGTGGCCTGTGTGCCGCTGGCGTGAGCCTGCCCGTGGCGTTCACAGGCCCTAACGCAGGTGCAGCAGCGGCCAGCCGCGTGACGCGGCTTCGGCGGCCAGTCGCGCGTCGGGGTCAACAGCCACCGCATGGCGCACGGCGCTCAGCAGCGGCAGGTCGTTGATCGAGTCGCTGTAGGCGATGCTGTCGCCGAAGCCGTCCAGCGTTTCGCCACGCGCGGCCAGCCAGGCCTGCAGCCGCGTGACCTTGCCGTCGCGCATGTTCAGCACACCGGTCGGGTGCCCGGTGAAGACACCGCCGGCGCCGAGCTCACATTCGGTGGCGATCAGGTGCTCGAAGCCCAGGTGCCGTGCCGTCGGTTCGGTGAGAAAACGGTTGGTCGCCGTCGTCATCACACACAGGTCGCCGGCCTGCCGGTGGCGTGCCACCAGCGCCCGCGCCGCCGCTGGAATGCGCGGCAGGATCTCGCGCTGCAGATAACGTTCGCGCAGCGGCGCCCATGCCGTGGCGCTGCGGCCGGCCAGCGTGGCGACATAAAAGGCGCTGAACTCGGCGGCACTGACCTGGCCGGCGCGGTAGCGCGTCTCCATGTCGGCATTGCGCGCTTCGAAGGCAGTGCGTTCCAGCACAGCTTCGGCCATCAGGAACTGGCACCACAGCACGTCGCTGTCGCCGGACAGCAGGGTGTGGTCCAGGTCGAACAGCGCCAGCGTCTGCTTCAAGAGGGGCTGCGCAGATGCCAGGCCTTGGGCCGTGTGAAGGTCTTGATGCCTTCGGTGGAGAGGGTCAGGCCGACGCCGGAATCGCCATGGCCGCTCCAGGGCAGGCGCGGGCTCACGCGGTCGCAGCAGTTCCAGTAGACGCTGCCGGCGTTCAGCTGGGCCAGCAGCTCGCGTGCCCTGGTCTCGTCCTTCGTGTAGACACCCGCCGTCAGCCCGTAGCGTGTGTCGTTCATCAGCGCGATGGCTTCGTCGTCGCCGGTCACCTTCTGGATGCCGATGACGGGGCCGAAGCTCTCTTCGCGCATGAGCTCCATGCGGTGGTCCACGTTGGTGAAAACCGTTGGCGCGAAGCTGTTGAACGCAGCGCGGGCGCCACCCCGCAGCAGCGTGGCGCCCTTGGCGATGGCATCGGCACACTGCGCTTCCAGCACCGCCAGCTGCGGTGCACGTGTGATGGCGCCGATGTAGGTGCCGGGGTCGGCCGGGTCACCGGCCTTGAAACCGTCCACCGTCTTCACGAAGGCGTCGACAAACGCGTCGTGGATGCTGGTGTGCACGTAGATGCGTTCCACCGAGCAGCAGCTCTGGCCGCTGTTGTACATCGCACCGTCGGCCAGCGACTCGGCGGCGGCCACGGGGTCGGCATCGGCGCGCACGTAGCTCGGGTCCTTGCCGCCCAGTTCCAGCTGCAGCTTGACGCCGAAGCGGCCGGCCAGTGCGCTGGCGATGCGCTGGCCGGTGGCATGGCTGCCGGTGAAAAACAGGCCGTCGATCTTCTGTGCGAGCAGGGCGCTGCCGGCCTCGCCGGCGCCAACCAGCAACTGCAGCACGGGCGCAGGCACACCGGCCGCATGCAGCAGGCGCACGATGTGCCGGCCCGTCAGCGTGGCATGTTCGCTGGGTTTGTAGAGCACGGCATTGCCGGCCAGCAGGGCCGGCACGATGACGTTGCAGCCGACGAACCAGGGGTAGTTCCAGGCCGAGATGTTGGCCACCACGCCCAGCGGCAGGTGGCTGATCTGCTCGTGCATGCCGCCGCCGTTGAACACATGTTCGTCGCGCACCGCGCCTTCGGCCTGTTCGAGGAAGAAGTCCAGCCGCGGCAGCAGGCCGTTCAGTTCGTTGCGCGACTGCGCGATGGGTTTGCCGACCTCCTGCGTCAGCGTCGCTGCCAGCGTCTCGAGCTCGGCGACGACGGCGGCGCGGAAGCGCTGCACGGTGGCCAGGCGCTCGGCCATCGGCGTGGCAACCCAGGCC
>JBASTF010000609.1:0-2280 GCA_049274755.1 Rubrivivax sp.
GCGCCGAACTGGAGCCTTCGGCCGCGTCGCAATGCCTGGGCGTGACCCCGGGTGCGCGTGCCGAACCCGAGTACCCGTTCATGCAGTACAAGTCCGGCGCGCCCGGCCGGGTCAAGGTGGCGCTGGACTTCGGCAGCAACAACACCGCGCCTGCGGTGACGGTGCTGGACAAGGGCAGCGACAGCGATTTCGAGGATGCGGTCACGCGCCACGCCAGGGACTTGCGAGTGCCCTGCCTGCCGGCCGGCACCAGGGTGCGCCTGCTGCGCGAGTACGTGTTCCAGACCGAGCGGCGTGTGGTGCACGCCGGCCCCACCGTCGACGCCGACGACACACGCCGCGGCATGCTGCTGACCTGCCAGCAGCATGTCGGCGGTTCGCAGCGGCCCGAGTATCCGAAGCCGGCCCTGCGCCGCGCGCTGCAGGGCCGGGTGCTGGCTTCGCTGCGTTTCGAGGCCGCCGACCGGCCGCCGGTGGTGCAGCTCCATGCGCTGCCGCAGGCCCGCGAGCTGGCCGAGGAGGTCGAACGCTGGGTGGCCGGCTTGCGGCTGCCCTGCCTGCAGGGCGACCCGATCTCGAGCACGGCCGTTTTCATCTTCCGCATCGAAGGCGAGATCTACGGTTTCAGGCCGCTGACGCTGCAGCAGTTCATGGCGGCGACCACGAACATCGACAAGCAGCACCTGCAGTTCGACACCACGCAGATGGGCTGCCCCTTCGACATCAAGCTGACCTACCGCCAGCCCTTCATGCGCAATGCGGTCGGCACGGTCGGTGACTACGACGCGGCGCGCCATGCGCTGATGGAGTGGCTGCGCAACGCGCAGCTGGACATGTCCCGCAACAGCTTGGCCTCGGTCTTCGGCGACACCGCGGAGATCAGGGTTCCCTGCGCGAAATTCGATCTCAAACCCAAGGAGAAACAGACATGACGATCAAGCTTGGCATCAACGGCTTCGGCCGCATCGGCCGCATGGTGTTCCGCGCCGCGGTGCAGAACTTCGGCAGCGACATCGAGGTCGTGGCCATCAACGACCTGCTCGAGCCCGACTACCTGGCCTACATGCTGAAGTACGACAGCGTGCACGGCCGCTTCAAGGGCGAGATCGCCGTCGACGGCAACACCCTGGTCGTCAACGGCAAGCGCATCCGCCTGACCGCCGTGAAGGACCCCGCCGAACTGAAGTGGGGCGAGGTCGGCGCCGACATCGTCGTCGAGTCCACCGGCCTGTTCCTGACCAAGGAAACCTGCCAGAAGCACCTGGACGCCGGCGCCAGGAAGGTCATCCAGAGCGCGCCCAGCAAGGACGACACGCCGATGTTCGTCTACGGCGTCAACGACAAGAGCTACGCCGGCCAGAGCATCATCAGCAACGCCAGCTGCACCACCAACTGCCTGGCTCCGGTGGCCAAGGTGCTGAACGACAGCTTCGGCATCAAACGCGGCCTGATGACCACGGTGCACGCGGCCACGGCGACGCAGAAAACCGTCGACGGCCCCAGCAACAAGGACTGGCGCGGTGGCCGCGGCATCCTGGAGAACATCATCCCCAGTTCCACCGGCGCGGCCAAGGCCGTCGGCGTGGTGATCCCCGAGCTGAACAAGAAGCTCACCGGCATGAGCTTCCGCGTGCCGACCAGCGACGTCAGCGTCATCGACCTCACCGCCGAACTGGTGAAGGAAGCCAGCTGGGAGGACATCTGCAACGCGATGAAGGCGGCGGCCGTCGGCCCGATGAAGGGTGTGCTGGCCTACACCGAAGACAAGGTCGTGGCCACCGACTTCCGCGGCGAGCCCTGCACCAGCGTCTTCGACGCCGAGGCCGGCATCGCACTGGACAAGACCTTCGTCAAGGTCGTGGCCTGGTACGACAACGAATGGGGCTACTCCAACAAGGTGCTGGAGATGGTGCGCGTCATCGCGAAGTAGCAACAGGTCACGAACCCGGCAACATGTCCTTGCCGGGCCGAAGCTAGCATTCGCCCAGGGCGGCCGCGGCGCCGCCGGGTGACGCTCATGACCTCGATCTTGCGCCGTTCGATCGGCCTGGCGGCGATGTTCTCGGTGCTGTGGCCGGCGATGGCTGCCGCGCCCACCACCGAGATGGGGCCGCGCCTGAAGCGCGCGGTGGCAGCCGCTGCCGACACCGGCACCGGGCGTGTCATCGTGAAGTACCGCAGCGGCAGCACGCTGATGCGGGCGCTGGCCGCACACGACGCCGGGCCGCAACATGCGGCAGCGATGGGCACGCGGCTGGGGCTGGCGATGCAGGATGGCCG
>JBASTF010000610.1:0-2507 GCA_049274755.1 Rubrivivax sp.
CGCCCTTGGCGGCGCAGTCCTCCAGCGCTGCCAGCACCGCCGGCGCGGGCACCGCGACGATGGCCAGGTCCACCGGGCCGGGCACCGCCGACACGGTGGCAAACGACGGCAGGCCCTGGATCACGGCCGCCTTGGGGTTGATGGGGTAGAGCGGCCCGTCGAAGCCGCTGCCCTTCAGGAAGTCGAGCGGCCGTCCGCCGATCTTGGTGGGGTCTGACGATGCGCCGTAGACCGCGATGGCGCGCGGCTGGAACAGTGGGTGCAAGGACCCTCGGGGGGCCTCGATGGGGCTGCCCATGGCCGGCGTCAGTGGATCGACATGCCGCCGTCGGCACCGATGAGCTGGCCGGTGACGTAGCTCGCACCCTCCGAGGCCAGAAACACCCACACTGGCGCGATCTCTTCGGGCTCGGCCCAGCGGCCGAGCGGGATGCGATCGAGCGTGCGCTGCTTGAAGCGCTCGTCGGTGCGGATGGTCTCGGTCATCGGCGTGGACGCACCCGGCGCCACGCAGTTGACGATGATGTTGTAGCGCGCCAGCTCGCGTGCCGCCGACTTGGTGAAGCCGATCAGGCCGGCCTTGGCCGAGCCGTAGTTGATCTGGCCGATGGTGCCCAGGATGCCGGCGGTGGAGATGGTGTTGATGATCCAGCCGCGCTGGCGCTCCATCATGCTGCCCACCACCGCCTGCAGGCAGTTGAAGCTGCCGCTCAGGTGCACGGCCAGCACCTGGTCCCACTGGTGCGGCGTCATCTTGTGCAGCATGGCCGTGCGCGTGATGCCGGCGTTGTTGACCAGCACGTCCACCGGGCCGAATTTCGCCACCGTCGCGGCGACCATCGCGTCGACGCCGGCGCGGTCGGCCACGTCGCACTTCAGCGCCACGGCCTGGCCGCCGGCGGCGCGGATCGACTGCGCCACCTGCTCGGCGGTCTCCAGGTTCCAGTCGACCACCGCCACCTTGGCGCCCTGCGCCGCGTAGGCCCGTGCCACCGCCGCGCCGATGCCCTGGCCGGCGCCCGTGACGATGGCGACCTTGTTGTCGAGTGCTTTGCCGTTGAACATGCTGTGATCTCCTGTGTTGAGGCCGGGCCGGCATGGCCGGCCGCTCGTTCGCTCGCTTCTTCGCTGATTGGTGGACCGAACGGCCGTTTGTTAGACTTGCACAATGCCACAGAGACCGCCGGAGCGCCAGCCGTGAACCACCTGACATCCACCATGCAGGCCATCGTCCTTCAAGGCTACGGTGGGCCGGAGCAGTTCGCCGCCGTCGAGCTGCCCGTGCCCGTGCCGCGGGACGGCGAAGTGCTGGTGCGGCTGCGCGCCAGCGGCGTCTGTTACCACGACGTGATGGCGCGCCAGGGCCACTTTCCGCGCACCGCGCTGCCGGGTGTCATCGGCCACGAGATGGCCGGCGAGGTGGCCGCGCTGGGCCGGCGCGCCGCGGGCTTTGCGGCCGGTGACCGCGTGGCCATCCTGATGAAGGACCACTGCGGCCATTGCCGCCATTGCGTGCGCGCCCGCGACCACCTGTGCGAGAACGGCTCCGGGCTGTTCGGCGAGGCCACGCCCGGCGGCTATGCCGAGTACGTGGTGGTGCCCGCCAGCGCCCTGGTGCACATCCCCGCCGGCGTGAGCTACGAGCAGGCGGCCGTGGTGCCTTGCGCGCTGGGCACGGCCTACCACGGCCTGCAGAAGGTGGCGGCCGTGCAACCGGGGGAGGCGGTGCTGATCACCGGCGCCAGCGGCGGCGTGGGCATCCATGCGGTGCAGGTGGCGCGCATGCTGGGTGCGCGCACGATCGCCGTCACCACTTCGGAGGCCAAGCGCGCCTTCCTGGTCGAGCACGGTGCCGACGACGTCGTCGTCAGCCCGGACCTCGACTTTGCCGCCCAGGTGCGCGCGTTGACCGGCGGTGCGGGCGTCGACGTGGTCTTCAACATCGTCGGCCAGATGGCCTGGGCCGCGGCGCTGAAGGCCATGGCGCTGGGCGCGCGCCATGTCTTCGTCGGCAACCTGAATGCCGCGCCGGTGTCGCTGCGCCCTGCGCATGCCATCCTCAAAGAGATGTCCTTCCTGGGCACCGATGGCGTGACACAGGCCGAGGTCGAGACCCTGCTCGAGCTGGTGCGCCTGGGACGGCTGCGGCCGGTGGTCGGCGGCAGCCTGCCGCTGGCCGAAGCGGCCCGTGCGCACCGGATGATGGAATCGCGCGAGGTCTGCGGGCGCCTCGTGCTGACGATGTGATGGGGTGGCACGATGATCGACCTGGCCGGCAAACTCTATGACCTGAGCGACGAGCAGCGCATGCTGCGTGACGCCGCTGCGGGCTTCTTCGCCGCCGACGAAGAGGGCCGACAACTTCGCGACTGGCGTGGACGCACACCCGGCTATGACCGCGCGCGCTGGCGCGAAATGGCGGCGCTGGGCTGGACTGGCCTGTGCCTGCCGGAGACCTATGGCGGCACCGGCTGCGGCCTCGCGCAGGCCGCGTTGCTGCTCGAGCA
>JBASTF010000611.1:0-10528 GCA_049274755.1 Rubrivivax sp.
CGGCTGCATCGCCGGCACCGCAGCGGCCAGCACGTCGAACTGTCGCTGCCAGCCGGCCACGGCCTGGCGCGCGGCCGGCGCCTGCTGCAGCAGCGTTTCGAAGCGGCGGCGCGCGCGGCCCTGCAGCGTGCCCAGCGCGTAGTCGCGTGCCAGCAGGTCGAGCAGGGCGGGGCGCAGGTGGTTCATGGCTGCGTCACACCTGCGGCCTGCAGGCACACACGCAGCTTGTCGCTGCCGCGGCGCACCCAGGCTTTCACGGTGCCCAGCGGTGCGCCCAGTGTCTCGGCGATCTCGGCATGCACGAGGCCGCGGTAGTAGGCCAGCGCCAGCGCCTGGCGCTGCGCCGGCACCAAGCCGGCCATGCAGGCGGCGATGTGGGCACGCAGCAGGCTGTCTTCCAGCAGGACCTGCGGCGCCGGCGTCCGCGTGTCGGGCTGGGCCGCGAGTGTGTCGTCGTCGAGATCGACGCTGTGTTCGCGCTCGAACTTGCCGCTGCGCAGCCTGTCGATGGCCTTGTTGCGCACGATGTTGATCAGCCAGGTCATCGGCGCTGCGATGCCGGGGTCGTAGCGGGCCGCACCATGCCAGACGTTCATGAAGGCTTCCTGCAGCACGTCTTCGGCACGTTCGCGCCGCCCGAGGATGCCGAAGGCCAGGCCCAGCAGGTGCTCCGACGTGCGCCGGTACACCTGCTCGAACGCAGCACGGTTGTGCAGCGCCACGCGGCCCAGCAACTGCGACAGTTCGTCGGAACCTGTGCGGTCGTCGCTGCTCACGGGCAACACCTACGAGGTCGACGCGGCTGCTGGATGCAGGGGCTGGTGGGGCGTTTCAACGCGGGGATTCCTGGCGCGACTGGCGGAAGCGGTGAGATTCGAACTCACGGACCCTTGCGGGTCGCCGGTTTTCAAGACCGGTGCAATCGACCACTCTGCCACGCTTCCTTGCTGCTGATTCTAGGAGCCCGGCGCCTGGGCCAGCGTGCAGGGCACCTGCAGCAGTTCCCGCCGGCCGCCGTCCACACGCACGGCGCTCAGCGGGCCGCCCCAGACGCAGCCTGTGTCCAGCGCCAGCAGTTCGCGTTCGAGCTTCAGCCCCAGCGTGCTCCAGTGGCCGAAGGCCACCGGCTGGCCGGCGCTGCGGCGACCCGGCACGTCGAACCACGGCAGCATGCCCGGTGGCGCGGCACCGGCGCCGTCCTTGGTCTTGAAGTCCATGTGGCCGTCGGCGCCGCAGAAGCGGATGCGCGTCAGCACGTTGATGACAAAACGCAGCCGCTCATGGCCGGCGAGGCCCTCGTGCCACTGCGCTGGTTCGTTGCCGTACATCTGCGGCAGGAAGCCGGCGAGTGCATCGCCTTGCAGCATGGCCTCGACCTCGGCGGCCAGCGCCAGCGTCAACGCCGTGTCCCATTGCGGCACCAGGCCGGCATGCACACACAGCCAGCCGGACTCCAGCACCGCCATGCGGCGGCAGCGCAGCCAGTCCAGCCAGTGCGCGCGATCGGGTGCATCGAGGATGTCCTGCACGGTGTCGCCGCGGTGCAGCGTGCGCACACCCTGCGCCACGGCCAGCAGGTGCAGGTCGTGGTTGCCGAGCAGGCAGGTGGCGGCGTTGCCCAGGTCGCGCAGCCGGCGCAGCACGGCCAGCGAGGCCGGGCCGCGGTTGACGAGGTCGCCGAGCACGACGAGCCGGTCGCGCGATGGCGAGAAGCCGCATTCGGCGAGCAGCCGGGTCAGCGCCTCGTCGCAGCCCTGGATGTCGCCCACGAGATAGATCATCGGCCGATTCTGCTACGCTCCCGGCCCTCCCCACCGTCTGTCGTCGCCCGCCGCGGCGGCGCGCATGGACGTCCCGCTGCTTGCTTTCCTGATCCTTCTGAACGGCCTCTTCGCGATGTCGGAGATGGCGCTCACCGCGGCCCGCAAGGCGCGGCTGCAGGTGCTGGTGGAAGGTGGTGACCCCGGCGCCCAGGCGGCGATGGAACTGCACGAGAACCCGACGCGGTTTCTCTCGACGGTGCAGATCGGCATCACCTCCATCGGCGTCCTCAACGGCATCGTCGGCGAAAACGCGTTTTCGCAGCCGCTGGCGGCGTGGCTGGTGGACAGCTTCCGCGTCGACCAGCATGTCGCCGAGATCGGCGCCACGGCCCTGGTCGTCGTCATCATCACGATCCTGACCATCATCTTCGGCGAGCTCGTGCCCAAGCGCCTGGGCCAGATGTTCCCCGAGACGGTGGCGCGCCTGGTGGCGCGGCCGATGAACTGGCTCTCGGCGGCGACGCGGCCGCTGGTGCTGCTGCTGTCGGCCTCGACCAACGGTGTGCTGCGTGTGCTGGGCATCCGCGGCGGGCCGGCACGTGCCGTCACCGAAGAGGAAATCGCGGCCAGCCTCGAAGAAGGCCTGGATGCCGGTGTCATCGAGGCGCAGGAGCACCAGATGGTGCGCAACGTGTTCCGGCTGGACGACCGCCAGATCGGCTCGATGATGATTCCGCGCGCCGAAATCGTCTGGATCGATGCCGACGCGCCCACCGCCGAGGTGCTGGCGCTGATCGCCGAACATGGCCACACACGCTACCCGGTGTGCCGCGGTGGGCTGGACGACGTGATCGGCGTGCTCGGTGCCCACAGCCTGCTGCAGCCGCTGTCCCGAGGTGAACCGGTGGACCTGGCGGCGCTGCTGAAGCCGCCGGTGTTTGTGCCCGAAACGCTGTCGGGCATGGAGTTGCTGGAGCATTTCCGCGTCAGCCGCACCGACATCGTGTTTGTCGTCGACGAATACGGCGCGGTGCAGGGCGTGATCAGCGAACGCGACCTGCTGGAAGCCATCACCGGCGAGTTCAGCAGCGCGTCCGACGACGATGCCTGGGCCGTGCAGCGCGAGGACGGCAGCTGGCTGATGGACGGCCTGATCCCGGTGCCCGAATTCAAGGACAGGCTGGAGATCAAGGACCTGCCCGACGAGGAGCGGGGCCGCTACAACACCCTGGCCGGCATGGTGATGCTGCTGCTGGGCCGGCTGCCGCAGACCGCCGATGCGGTCGATTGGCAGGGCTGGCGTTTCGAAGTCGTCGACCTCGACGGCAAACGTGTCGACAAGGTGCTGGTGAGCCGCACCGACAACTCTGGAGAGAACGAACAATGATCAACCAGTTGCTGCACCAACAGCCGGTGGTGGTGGACCGCAACGATCACCGCTCGCTGCGCATGCGTGTGCCGGTGTCCGACTGGACGGTGGCGGCCAGGCTCAACGCGGTGTTCGTGGCCGGCGCCGAATTCGGCGACGCGGCACGCGACTTTCCGCTGGTCTTCGTGAAGGTCGGCCAGGCCGACGACGACGGCGGCGACGACATCGCGCCGATCGCCGTGCTGGGCATGGTGCAGAACGACAACCTCTTCGTCGAGAACAAGGCCTGGCGCGCGCAGTACATGCCGGCCGTGTTGTCGATGTACCCGTTTGCGATCGGCCGGCTCGATGCCGAACGTTTTGCGATCTGCTTCGACGCCAGTTGGGTCGGCCTGTCGGGCACCGAGGGCGAACCGCTGTTCAACGCCGCCGGCGAACACACCGAGTTCATGCAAGGAGTGCAGAAGCAGCTGGAGACGCTGGAAAGCCAGATCCAGCGCACGCGGCTGATGTGCCGCCGCCTCAACGAACTGGGCCTGTTCCGCGAGATGCGTTTCGACGCCACGATGCCCGACGGCAGCAAGCTGGCCGTCGACGGCTTCCTGACCGTCGACGACAAGAAGCTCAACGAGATCGACGACGCGGTGGCCGTGGAACTGCACCGCAGCGGCCTGCTCGGCCTGGTGCATGCACACTATGTGTCGCTGGGCAACATGCGCAAGCTGCTGGACTGGCACGTCGCACGCAAGGCCGGCGCGTCGGCCTGAGCCTCGGTAATCCGGGTTAACCCGGGTCATCTGCGGATTGACGTCGGATAGTATCCCGTTTGTATACAACGACGGGGTGCAACGATGTCGTCCGCCACTTTTCCGCTGAACGCCTGGTACGCCGCCGCCTACGACGTGGAGGTCAAGCGGGCACTGCTGCCGCGCCGCATCTGCGACGTGGGCATGGTGTTCTACCGCACGCAGGACGGGCGGGTTGCGGCGCTGGAAGACGCCTGCTGGCACCGCCTGCTGCCGCTGTCGCTGGGCCGGCTGGACGGCGACGAGGTGGTCTGCGGCTACCATGGTCTTGTATTCAATGCCGATGGGCGTTGTACACACATGCCGTCGCAGGAGACGCTGAACCCCTCGGCCTGCGTGCGTGCCTACCCGGTGGCCGAAAAACACCGCTTCGTCTGGGTCTGGCCCGGCGACCCGGCGCTGGCCGACCCGGCGCTGATTCCCGACCTGCACTGGAACCACGACCCGGCCTGGGCCGGCGACGGCAAGCTCATCACGGTGAAGTGCGACTACCGCCTGGTGCTGGACAACCTGATGGACCTGACGCACGAAACCTTCGTGCATGGCAGCTCCATCGGCAACCGCGCCGTGGCCGAAGCGCCGTTTGTCGCCACGCATGGCGACCGCACGGCCACCGTCACACGCTGGATGGAAGACATCGAGGCGCCGCCGTTCTGGGCCGGGCAGCTGCGCCAGGCGCGTGGCCATGTCGGCAAGGTCGACCGCTGGCAGATCATCCGCTTCGAGGCGCCGTGCACGGTGACCATCGACGTCGGCGTGGCGCCGGCCGGCAGCGGGGCGCCACAGGGTGACCGCAGCCAGGGTGTCAACGGCTTCGTGCTGAACACCATCACACCCGAGACGGCGACCAGCTGCCACTACTTCTGGGCCTTCACGCGCAACTACAGCCTGCAGGAACAGCGGCTGACGCACGAGCTGCGCGAAGGCGTGGCCGGCATCTTCCGCGAAGACGAGACGGTGCTGGAAGCGCAGCAGCGCGCCATCGACGAACACCCGGGCTACCGCTTCTACAACCTGAACATCGACGCCGGCGCCATGTGGGCGCGGCGGCTGATCGACGGGCTGGTGAAAAAGGAGCAGCGCGTCATCCCGCTTCGCGCCGCCTGAGCCCATGGCCGGCGAAACAAACAACGAGGCATCGCAGACCGTCAAGGCCCAGCTGCGGCTGCGTGAGCTGATCGTCGGCGGCGAACTGGCGCCCGGCGAGCGTGTGCCCGAGCTGGCCCTGGTGGAGCGCCTGGGTGTCAGCCGCACGCCGGTGCGCACGGCGCTGCAGAAGCTGCAGGACGAAGGCCTGCTCGAAGCGCTGCCCGGCGGCGGCTATGCGGTGAAGGCCTTCAGCGAAACCGAGATCCACGACGCCATCGAGGTGCGCGGCACGATGGAGGGCCTGGCTGCGCGGCTGGCTGCCGAACGCGGTGTGCCACGTTCGCTGCTGTCGCAGGCGCGGGAATGCATCGCCGGCATCGACGCGCTGCTGGCCGCGCCGGCGCTCGACGAAGCGGCGTTCAGCGCCTATGTCGAACACAACGGCCGTTTCCACGAGTTGCTGGCGCAGATGGCCGGCAGCGAGGTGGTGCGCCGCCAGGTCGAACGTGCTGCCGCCATGCCGTTTGCGTCGCCGAACGGCTTTGTGCTGGCCCGCAGCACCGGGCCCGAGGCGCGCGACGTGCTGGTGGTGGCGCAGCAGCAGCACAAGGCCGTGGTCGAGGCCATCGAGCGCCAGCAGGGTGCACGGGCCGAGAGCCTGATGCGTGAACACGCGCGCATCGCGCAAAACAACCTGATCGCAGCGCTGGACAACCGCCAGGTGCTGCAGCGGGTGCCCGGTGCGGCGCTGATCCGCCGCGGACGATAGGAGTTCCCCGATGAAAAGCGACGAGCGCTGGGCCGAAGCCGTGGTCCACAGCGTGCAGGACCTGAGCCCCACGGTGCGCAGCATCGTGCTGCGCCCGGCCGAAGGTGTGCGGCCCTGGACCGTGGGCAGCCATCTGAAGCTGCGGCTGGACATCGACGGCCGCGACGAAACACGCTCGTATTCGCTGGTCGGGCTGCCGGCCGACAGCCGCGACAGCGGCCTGTACCGCGTGGCCGTCAAACGCGCCGAACCCGGCCGCGGCGGGTCGCGCCGCATGCATGCGCTGCAGGGCGGCGACCGGGTGCAGATCGCCGGCCCCGACAACCACTTCGAGCTGCCCACCGGCGCGCCGCACACGCTGCTGGTGGCCGGCGGCATCGGCATCACGCCCATCCTGGGCATGGCGCTGACGCTGGCGGCACGCGGCGCTTCGCTGCGCATGTTGTATGCCGCCCGCGACGCCGCCGAACTGGTGTTTGCCGAACCGCTGCGGGCCCGTCTGGGCGAGCGGCTGCAGACCTTCGCCGATGCCGCTGGCCAGCGCATGGACTTGGACGCCGAGATCGCCGCGCTGCCGCCACGCGCGCAACTGCTGATCTGCGGCCCGGTGCCGCTGCTCGAAGCCGCCAAGGCGGCCTGGGGTCGCGCCGGGCGCGCGCTGGCCGACCTGCGTTTCGAGACCTTCGGCTCCAGCGGCAGCCGCGCCGCCGAGGCCTTCTGGGTCGAGGTGCCGCGGCAAGGCCTGCGTTTCGAGGTGCCGGCCGGGCGTTCGCTGCTGGACATGCTGGAAGAACACGGTGTGCAGGCCTTGCACGACTGCCGGCGTGGAGAATGCGGGCTGTGTGCGGTCGACATCGTGCGTGTGCAGGGCACGGTGGACCACCGCGACGTGTTTTTCAGCGCCGAGCAGAAACACGGGAACCAGCGCCTGTGCGCCTGTGTCTCGCGTGTCTGCGGCGGCGGTGTTGTGCTCGACCCGGCCTGGCGGCCGGACACCTTGCCTGTCGTTGAACATGCCGAGACGGCATAACAGCTAGACGCGATCTGCCACATCGTTGCCACCACAATCGCGGGCCACTGCCCCCACCCTGCAGGAGATTCGACCCATGCTGAACCGTAGACACACCCTGGCCGCCGTTGCGTTGGCAGCCCTGGCCACCACCGGCACCGCCGTGCAGGCCCAAGACACCGTGAAGATCGGCGTCATCCTGCCGATGACGGGCCAGCAGGCCAGCACGGGGCGGCAGATCGACGCTGCGATCAAGCTGTGGGTGGCGCAGAACGGCAAGAAGGTGGCGGGCAAAAACGTCGAGGTCATCGTCAAGGACGACCAGAGCCTGCCCGACCAGACGCGCCGCCTGGCGCAGGAACTGGTGGTCAACGACAAGGTCGTGGCCCTGGCCGGCTTCGGCATCACGCCGTCGGCGATGGCCACCGCGCCGATCGCCACGCAGAGCAAGACGCCGATGGTGGTGATGGCCGCGGCCACCTCCAGCATCACCGAAGCCAGCCCCTATGTCGTGCGCACCAGCTTCACGCTGCCGCAGGCCGCCGTCAGCATCGCCGAATGGGCGAACAAAAACGGCATCAAGAAGACCGTGACCCTGGTGGCCGACTACGGCCCCGGCTTCGACGCCGAGAAGTACTTTGCCGACCGCGTGCAGCTCAACGGCGGCCAGGTGCTGGAGAAGCTGCGCACGCCGCTGCGCGCGCCCGACTTCGCGCCGGTGCTGCAGAAGGTGCGCGACGCCAAGCCCGACGCGCTGTTTGTGTTCCTGCCCTCGGGCCAGGGCGCGGCCTTCATGAAGCAGTTCGCCGAACGTGGCCTGGACAAGGCCGGCATCCGCCTCATCGCCACCGGCGACGTCACCGACGACGACCAGCTGGCCGACATGGGCGACGTGGCCCTGGGCGTCGTCAACGCCCACCACTACTCGGCCGCGCACCCGGGTGCCACGAACAAGAAGTTCGTCGACGCCTTCCAGGCCGCCAACAAGTTCCGCCCCAACTTCATGGCCGTGGGCGGCTACGACGGCATGCGTGTCATCTACAAGGCGCTGGAAGCCAGCAAGGGCGCCGGCGGCGACGCGCTGCTGGCCGGCATGAAGGGCCAGATCTTCGAGAGCCCGCGCGGCCAGGTGCTGATCGACGCCCAGACCCGCGACGTCGTGCACGACATGTACATCCGCAAGGTCGAGAAGAAGGACGGGCTGCTCTGGAACGTCGAGTTCGACGTGCAGAAGGCCGTGAAGGACCCGGGCAAGCAAAAGTGATCCCCCCCGAAGCGCCTGCGGCGCTCCCCCCCAAGGGGGCACCGCTGGCGGACCGGCGAAGCCGGATCCGCGGCGGTCGCTTGGACTGACCTATCTCATGTTGACGCTTCTCTTCGACGGCATTGCCTACGGCATGCTGCTGTTCGTGCTGTCGCTCGGCCTGGCCGTGACGATGGGGCTGATGAACTTCATCAACCTCGCGCACGGCGCCTTCGCGATGGCCGGCGGCTACGTGCTGGTGCTGCTGATGCAGCGCCTGGGCCTGCCCTTCCTGCTGTGCCTGCCGGTGGCCTTCCTCGTCACCGCGCTGCTGGGCGCGGCCTTCGAGCGCACGCTGTACCGGCCGATGTACAAGCGCCCGCACCTGGACCAGGTGCTGTTCTCCATCGGCCTGACCTTCATGGCCGTGGCCGCGGTGGACTACTTCATGGGTTCGCAGCAGGTCAACGTGCAGACGCCGGCCTGGCTGGCCGGGCGCATCGAGATCACGTTCGTTGAAGGTTCGGGCGACTGGACACTGGGCATGGGCCGCTACCGGCTCTTCATCGTCGGCGTCTGCGTGGCGCTGGCGCTGCTGCTGCAGGCCATTCTCTCGGGCACCCGTTTCGGCAGCCGGCTGCGTGCGGCCGTGGACGACCCGCGTGTGGCCGCCGGCCTGGGCATCCCGGTGGACCGGGTGTTCCTGCTGACCTTTGCCTTCGGCTCGGGCCTGGCCGGCCTGGGCGGTGCGCTCGGTGTCGACGTGTTGGGCCTGGACCCGACCTTCCCGTTCAAGTTCATGGTGTATTTCCTGATCGTCTGCGCGGTCGGCGGCACGAGTTCCATCACCGGCCCGCTGGTGGCGGCCCTGGTGCTGGGCATTGCCGACGTCTTCGGCAAGTACTACGTGCCCAAGCTCGGCGGCTTCATCGTCTACGTGCTGATGATCGCCATCCTGCTGTGGCGCCCGCAGGGCCTGTTCTCGCGCGGGAGCGGCAAATGAGCGGCATCAGCGCAAGACTGCTCGCGCCGGCCAAGTGGCGGGCCTGGGAACTGGTGCTCTGGGCCGTCATCTGGGCCATGCCCTTTGTGTTCGGCACCCATGCGGCGCTGATCAACGAGATCGCCATCCTCGCGCTGTTTGCGCTGTCGCTGGACCTCATCCTCGGTTACGCCGGCATCGTCTCGCTGGGCCATGCCGCCTTCTTCGGCCTCGGCGCCTACGGCGCGGCGCTGTTCGCCAAACACGTGATGCCCGACCCGCTGGTGGGCCTGGCCGTGGGCACGGCACTGGGCGCGCTGCTGGGTGTGCTGACCAGCCCGATGATCGTGCGTGGCACCGACCTCACACGGCTGATGGTGACGATGGGTGTGGCCCTGGTGCTGTACGAACTGGCCAACCAGTTCGGCGAGTTCACCGGTGGTGCCGACGGCCTGCAAGGTGTGGTGATGGGCGCGCTGCTGGGCCGCTTCGAGTTCGACCTCGGCGGGCGCGTGGCCTCGTTTTATTCGCTGGCGGTGCTGTTCATCGCCTTCCTGCTGGTGCGGCGCATCGTCTATTCGCCGCTGGGCGTGTCGCTGCAGGCGCTGCGCGACAACCGGCTGCGGGTCTCGGCGCTGGGCATGAGCGTCAACGGCCGCCTGGCCGCCGTCTACACGCTGGGTGCGGCGCTGGCCGGTGCCGCCGGCGCGCTGTTGGCGCAGACCACGGGTTTTGCGAGCCTGGACGTGTTCGACTTCCACCGCAGTGCCGACGTGATGACGGCGCTGATCATCGGCGGTGCCGGCTGGCTGTGGGGCGGCCTGGTTGGCGCCGTGGCCTTCAAGGTGCTGCACGACCTGATCTCGTCGGTGACGACGCAGTACTGGACTTTCTGGATCGGCCTGTTCCTGGCGCTGCTGATGCTGGTGGGCCGCGAGAAGCTGTTCCGGCCCTGGACCTGGTTCAAGCGCGGAGGCCCGCAATGAGCGCCGCGACCGTGCTGCAGACCCATGGCCTGGTGAAGCGTTTCGGCGGCATCACGGCCACGAACAATGTCTCGCTGACGGTCCGCCAGGGTGCACGCCATGCGCTGATCGGCCCCAACGGCGCCGGCAAGACGACGCTGATCAACCAACTCACCGGCGTGATGGCGCCCACCGCCGGCCGCGTCGAGCTGATGGGCCGCGACATCACGGCGATGGCACCGCACAAGCGGGTGGGCCTGGGCCTGGTGCGCACCTTCCAGATCAACCAGCTCTTCGGCACGCTGACGCCGCTGCAAAGCCTGGCGCTGGCGGTGGCCAGCCGCACCAACGGTGCCCACCGCTGGTGGCGGCCGATGGGCAGCGACGCCGCCATCGCCACCGAGTGCGAGGCGCTGCTGGCGCAGTTCCGGCTGAGTGAACATGCCGACCGGCCGACCAACCAGCTGCCCTACGGCAAGCGCCGGCTGCTGGAGATTGCGCTGGCGGTGGCGCAGCAGCCCAAGGTGCTGCTG
>JBASTF010000612.1:0-4199 GCA_049274755.1 Rubrivivax sp.
GCGCCGAACTCGCGGTGAAGCAGCGCGGCGGCGTCGTCGCCGGGCGCAAGATCGAGATCATCAAGGCCAGCTCCGACGCCAAGCCCGACGTGGCGGTGAACGCCACGCGCAAGCTGGTCGAGCAGGACAAGGTCGACATCATGGTCGGCCCGCTGTCCGGCGGCGAAGGCATCGCGGTGAAGGACTATTCGAAAACCCAGCCCCAGGTCACCTTCATCAACGGCGGTTCCGGCGCACAGGCCACGACGCTGGTGAACCCCAGCCCCAACTTCTTCCGCTTCAACACCGAAGGTGCGCAGTGGATGGTGGGCCTGGGCAAGGCGGCCATGGCCAAGGGCTACAAGCGGGTGATGGTCATCGCCGAGGACTACGCCTTCCCCTATTCGCAGGTGCAGGGCTTCATGACCGAGTTCTGCAAGGCCGGCGGCAAGGTGCCGGAAAAGGCCTGGGTGCCGCTGGGCGGCAAGGACTACAGCTCGGTGATCGCGAAGATCCCGAAAAACGTCGACGCCCTGCTCGTGGTGCTCGGCGGCGCCGATGCGGTGAACTTCCTGACGCAGTACGAAAACTCGGGTGGCGACAAGCCGATGCTGGGCGGTTCCATCACCGTCAGCCAGGACGTGCTGAACTACAAGGGCAAGCGCCGCGACTCGCTGGTGGGCACCCTCTCGGCCGGCCCGCTGGCCGACGCCTACGAGGGCGCCGAGTGGAAGGCCTTCGTCGCCGACTACCAGAAGAACTACCCGGTGGCGCAGGGCGGCTTCCCCAGCCCCAGCCTGTTTGCCTACGTCTACTACGTCAACATGAAGGCGGCGCTGGACGGTCTGGCCGCGGTGAACGGCGACCTGTCGGGCAACCAGGCCAAGTACCGCGACGCCTTGTCGAAGATGGTGCTGAAGACGCCGAACGGCGACGTGCGTGTGGACGCCAACCGCCAGGCCATCGGCACCACTTTCGTCACCGAAGTGGTGAAGGACGCGCAGGGCAACCTCTTCAACAAGGTGCACAGCAAGGTCGACAACGTCGACCAGTTGCTGGGGCTGAAGAAGGAAGAGTTCCAGGTCGGCTCGCGCGACGTGCCGGCATGTCCGTGAACCCCCACGCTCCCTCCCGGTCGCTGCCCCCCGAGGGGGCTCTCGCTGCGGACCGGCGAAGCCGGCTCCGCGCGAGCGGCTTGGCCGAGGTCGGAGCGGCGGCTTCCAACGACGCCTTGGTGCTGCAGGCCGTGACCCGTGCCTTCGGCGCCTTGCGCGCCGTCGATGCGGTGTCGCTGAACGTGGCCGCTGGCCAGAAGTACGCGGTGCTGGGCAGCAACGGCGCCGGCAAGACCACGCTGTTCAACGCCATCACCGGCGACTTCCCGCCCACCGAGGGCCGCATCCTGTTCTTCGGCGAAGACATCACCGCGCTGCCGCCGCACGAACGCATCCGCAAGGGCTTGCGGCGCACCTACCAGAGCTCGCTGTTGTTCCGCGAACTGACGGTGCGCGACAACCTGTTCCTGGCCGTGCGTGGTGTCGGCAGCGGCCGTTTCAGCCTGCGCCGTGCATCGCGCCGCCATGCCTCCTGCGTGGCGACCGAAGAACTGCTGCAGCGTGCGCGGCTCTCACACATCGCCGACGAGTTTGTTGCCAACCTGGCCCATGGCCAGCAGCGCCAGCTCGAGATCGGCATGGCCCTGGCCGGTGCGCCGCGGCTGATCCTCTTCGACGAGCCGGCGGCCGGCCTCTCGCCAGCCGAACGCCGCGAACTGGTGGCGCTGCTGGGTTCGCTGCCGGCACACATGAGCTACGTCATCATCGAACACGACCTGGACATCGCGCTGCGGGTGGCCGAACGGGTGACGGTGATGCACAACGGCCGTGTGCTGCGCCATGGCACACCCGACGAGGTCGAAAACGACCCGCAGGTGCAGGCCATCTACATGGGAGGCCGGCACTGATGGCCGCCGTGCTTGCCGTCGACGGGCTGGACGTCTACTACGGCCGCGCCCATGCGCTGCAGGGCGTGGCCCTGTCCATCGAACGTGGTGTGCTCGGCATCGTCGGCCGCAATGGCATGGGCAAGACGACGCTGTGCAACGCCATCACCGGCCTGCTGCCAGCCCATGCGTCCACCGGCGGCAGCGTGCGCCTGCACGAGCAGGAGATCCTGGGCCTGGCGCCGAATGTCATCACACGCCGCGGCATCGCCTACGTGCCGCAGGGGCGGCGGGTCTGGCCGTCGTTGAGCGTCGACGAAACGCTGCGCCTGGTGGCCCGTTCACGCCGCGACGTGGACCGCGTCTACACGATGTTCCCGCGCCTGGCCGAACGCAAGGCCAATGGCGGCGCCCAGCTCTCGGGCGGCGAGCAGCAGATGCTGGCCATCGGCCGCGCGCTGCTGCTGGAACCCAAGCTGCTGGTGATGGACGAACCCACCGAAGGCCTGGCGCCGGTGATCGTCGAGCAGGTGGCGCAGGCGCTGCGGGAACTGTCGCAGCAGACGGCCATCCTGCTGATCGAACAGAACCTGGGCGTGGCGCTGGCCGTGGCCGACACCATCGCCGTGATGGTCAACGGCCGCCTCGCGCAGCAGATGCCGGCGGCCCGGCTGGCCGCCGACCGCGAGCTGCAGGAACGGCTGCTGGGCGTGCGCTCCAGCGGCGACGACGACACGCCCGCCGTGCCCGAACCCAGCGCCGAACCGGCGCAGGTGCTGCGGGTGCGCCGCGCCCATGGCGATGGCGGCCCGTCGCTGGACGACCTGGCGCCACGCCAGGTGCGTGGCTTCAACCGCTGGGACCGGCCGACTGCCGACATCCCGCGTGAACCTGCCGCAGCGCCGCCGCTGGTGTTGTCGTCGCCATCGGCCGCGGCCAGCGCCAAGGTCGTCGAGTTTCCGGTGGCCGCCACCAGCGGCCGTGCCGCCTACGTCGCCGGCACCTTCGACACCAAGGCGCGTGAGCTCTTTTTCCTGCGCCAGTGCCTGGAGAAGCTGGGGCTGCGTGTGGTCACTGTCGACCTGGCCACCAGCGGCCGGCCCTCGCCGGCCAGCGTGCACCCGCGTGAGGTGGCGCGCCACCACCCGGGCGGCGAAAGCGCCGTGTTCAGCGGCGAGCGCGGCAGCGCCGTCGCGGCGATGGCCCTGGCCTTCGAACACTTCGTGCACACCCGCCGCGATCTCGGCGGGCTGATCTCGGCCGGCGGCTCGGGCGGCACCTCGCTGGCCACCACCGGCATGCGCGCGCTGCCGATCGGTGTGCCGAAGGTGATGGTCTCGACAATGGCCAGCGGCGACACGCGGCCCTATGTCGGCCCCAGCGACATCTGCATGATGTATTCGGTGACCGATGTGCAGGGCATCAACCGCATCAGCGAGAAGGTGCTGGCCAATGCCGCGCATGCGCTGGCCGGCATGATCACCCACCCCGCGGCGGCCGAGCCCAGCGTGAAGCCGGCGCTCGGGCTGACGATGTTCGGCGTCACCACCCCTTGTGTGCAGGCGGTGACGAAGCAGTTGTCCGAGGCCTACGACTGCCTGGTCTTCCACGCCACCGGCGTCGGCGGCCAAAGCATGGAGAAGCTGGCCGACTCGGGGCTGCTGGCCGGTGTCATCGACGTCAGCACCACCGAGATCGCCGACGAGATCGGCGGCGGCGTGCTGTCGGCCGGGCCCTCGCGGCTGGACGTGTTTGCGCGCCATGCCCTGCCCTACGTGGGCAGCTGCGGTGCGCTGGACATGGTGAACTTCGGCGCCTTCGAGAGCGTGCCCGAACGCCACAAGAGCCGCCGCCTGGTCCGCCACAACCCGACCGTGACGCTGATGCGCACGACGGCCGACGAGTGCCGCGCCATCGGTGAATTCCTCGCGCGCAAGCTCAACGCAATGGCCGGGCCGGTACGTTTTTTCATCCCCGAAGCCGGGGTTTCGGCCATCGACCGCCCGGGCCAGCCCTTCCACGACCCCGAGGCCGACCGGGCCTTGTTCAGCACGCTGGAAAGCCAGTTCCGCAGCACCACGCAGCACCGGCTGATCAAGCTGCCGCTGCACATCAACGACGAAGCCTTTGCCGACGCGCTGGTCGCGGCCTGGCAGGAACTGGCTGCGTTGTCGCCAACCCCGGAGCGCCAAGCCCATGCCTCGCATCGCTAGACAAGCCCTGCTCGGCCGCTTCCACGCCAAGATCGCCAGCGGCCGGCCGCGGGTCGGCGGCGGGG
>JBASTF010000613.1:0-1606 GCA_049274755.1 Rubrivivax sp.
AAACCGCCGGCCGCAAAGGCAAGGGCGTGACCCTGGTGCGCGGCCTGCCGCTGGACGACACGGCGCTGGCCGAACTCGGCCGCCGGCTGAAAGCCGCGTGCGGCAGCGGCGGCACCGTGAAGGACGGTGTTGTCGAAATCCAGGGCGAACACCGCGACCGTGTCGTCGAATTCCTGCAGAAAGCCGGCTACAGCGTCAAACGCGCCGGCGGCTGAGTGCTGCACGCCCTGCAGCGGGCGGACCTGGGTACACTGCGCCGCACCGGCCGCAGGGGGCGGCCACAGTCCACAGGACCCAGAGGAACCCGATGAAGATCCGCACCGTTGTTGCCGGCGCCGCGCTGGCGTTGTCGTCCCAGGCTTTTGCCGCGCCGCCGGCCAAGGCGGTGCTGCTGGACTTCTCGAGCGAGGCGCTGATCGACGCCGCCAGTGCCAAGGCCATGCTGGGCGAGGGCATCCCGGCCAAGGTCTGGAAGGTCTATCCGGCGTCGAAGTGGGGCTTCGTCAGCCAGGTCGAAGGCGGGCTGACCAGCGCCGGCGTCTGCGTCGTCACCGCGCGCGTGATGATGATTTCGCTGACGCCCACCGTGAAGGCGCCGCTGTTCCGCCCCGAGAAGATCGCAACGACCTTCGACGCCGCCACCGGCGCCAGCGCCGAGCAATGCAAGGCGCTGGCCAAGAGCAAGCTCAGCGAAGCGCTGCAGAGCGTGGTGTCGGGCCTGGTGAAGGGCTGAACCCGCGCAGCCCTGGGGCCGTCAGGCTGCGGGGCTGGTCACGCCCAGGCAGTTGTTGCAGCGGCCCAGGCCACGCAGGCGCGGGTCGGGCTTGCCATCGCCGGTCTTGAAGTTGGCGTGGCACTTGATGCACACGTACATCTTCGAGCTCGACATCATCGGCTTCACGCCGGGTTCGGCGTTCGGACGGGCGGCGGTGTACTCGGCCTGGGTCTGGCGGAGCTTGGGGGCCGTGCTGGCGGTCGACACGGCAGACGGGGTGGGCGGTGCTGCAGGGCGGCGGTTGGCCATGGCGCAAGGAGGGGGCTGGTGGCCCAGGTTGGACGCTAACCCTTTATTGTCCGCCGAAAAGCACGGCCGTGCTCTGCTCGTGCACCCGAAATCAGGTGTTCGTGGTCGCGATGACATACTGCGGCGGCCAAGCCACGACGTTTCACCATCGCCGGGACAACGATGCAAAACACCTTGAAAGACCTGCTCGCCGCCGGTGCCGACACCGCGCCGGCGATTTCCGCGCCCTCGCGCACGGCACTGAGTTTCGGCGGCCTGCGGGCGCTGATCGCCGAGACGCTGGCGCAGCTGAACGCGCTGGGCATCGCGCGCAACGACCGTGTCGCCATTGTGCTGGCCAACGGCCCCGAGATGGCGACCTGCTTCATGGCCTGCGCCAGCGGCGTGACCAGCGCACCGCTGAACCCGGCCTACCGCGCCGACGAGTTCGAGTTCTATCTGGCCGACCTGAACGCCAAGGCGCTGATCGTCGAGCAGGGCAGCAGTTCGCCGGCCATCGCGGTGGCGGCCAAGCTCGGTGTGCGCATCGTCGACCTGCTGGTGCCCGACGGCGCGCCGGCCGGCAGCTTCCGCCTGCAGCCG
>JBASTF010000614.1:0-8339 GCA_049274755.1 Rubrivivax sp.
AGGCTGCAGCGTTCGGCGAAGGGGCAGCCGGCCGGCAGGTCCACGAGTTCGGGCACACGGCCGGGAATCGTCGCCAGCCGCGTGCCACGCGCCAGACCGATGCGGGGCCGCGCGGCGAACAGGCCACGTGTGTAGGGGTGGGCCAGGCGCTGGAAGACCGAGGCCGTGGGCCCGCTTTCGACGACCGTGCCGCCGTACATCACCAGCAGGCGCTGCACGGTGTGCGCCATCACGCCGAGGTCGTGGCTGATCAGCAGCAGCCCCATGCCGTCTTCGCGCACGAGTTCGCCGATCAGGTCCAGCACCTCGCGCTGGATGGTCACGTCGAGCGCCGTCGTCGGTTCGTCGGCAACCAGCAGGTCGGGCCCGCAGGCCAGTGCGATGGCGATGACCACCCGCTGGCGCTGGCCGCCGGAGAGCTGGTGCGGATAGGCGTCGAGCCGCTCGCGCGCCTGCGGCAGCTGCACACGTTCCAGCAGGCGCAGCGCCTCGGCGCGTGCGGCAGCGGCCGACACACCCTTGTGCAGGCGCAGCGGTTCGGCGATCTGGCGGCCGATGGTGTGCAAGGGGTTCAGCGCCGTCATCGGCTCCTGGAACACCATGCCGATGCGGTTGCCGCGCAGGCGGCACAGCGCTGCTTCGTCCAGCCCCGTCAGTTCCTGGCCGGCCAGGCGGATGGAACCCGAGACCCGGGCGCCTTCGGGCAGCAGCCCCATCAGGGCCAGCGCGGTGATGGACTTGCCGCAGCCGGATTCGCCGATCAGCCCGACCGTGTCGCCGCGCTGCAGCGCAAACGAGATGCCGCGCAGCGCGTCGGCGGGGCCACGCTGCGTCTGCAGCGTGACCCGCAGGTCGGCAACGGTGAGCAGTTCTTCGTTCGACGGCACATGCCAACGATAGCCCAGAAAAAAAGCGCCCCGGCACCTCGACGTGCCGGGGCGTCAGGGAGGTGGGATCACCGCTTGTTCAGCGGGGGACTGTCGTCGTGATCAGAAAGCGTGGCGAATGCCGGCTTCGAAGCCTTGCGACTTCTCTTGGTTCTTCGGCATCGTGAAGCCGTTGATCGTGCCGACCGTGTAGTTCGCGCTGCCCTTGTTGTCGATCACCGCGTAGGTGGTGTAGACGGCCGTGCGCTTGCTCAGGTTGTGGACGTAGCCGAGCGCGATCTGGTCGGCGTCGCGGCCGTCCAGCGTGCCCTTGCCTTCGGCCTTCGAGTACGAAGCGCGCACCAGCGAAGCACCGAAGGGCGCGCTGACGCCGATGTTGTAGTGGCGGTCCTTGGCCGACTGGTAATCGGCTTCCTGGAAGCTGCCCGAGAGCTTGACGACGCCGAAGTCGTAGGCGGCGCCGAACACCGTCAGCTTGACGTCGTCGGTGGTCACTTCGGTCTGGCCGTAGGCCAGGTTCACATCCAGCGGGCCGGCACGGTAGCCGACACGGCCGCCGGTGTACTTCTTGCCCGCGACGCCTTCGCCGGCGGCAGCGCTGACCTGGCCATAGACACCGCCCAGCGTGGACGGGAGGAAGTACGACACCATGTTGTCGGCACGCGCACGCGTGTCCACGCCACCCAGCGCGGCGTAGGTCAGGCTGGTGTCGCCAACACCAACGACGCCGAAGACGTCGAAGTCGGCCAGGGCGTTCCAGGTCGGCGTCAGGTCACGACCCAGGCGGATCTCGCCGAGGCTGGCGCTGGACAGACTGACCGTCGCGCGGCGGTGCCAGAAGCGCGTGGCATTCGATGTGCCGGTGTCGGGGTTGATCGCCGATTCCAGCCAGAAGCCGGCGCTCAGGCCACCACCCAGGTCTTCGGTACCGCGCAAGCCCAGGCGGCTGGCCTGCATGCCGTCGGTCGACAGCTGGCTCTGCTTGGTGCCGGCGTTGTCGACCTGGCGCACGCCGATGTCGACGACGCCGAACAAGGTCACGCTGGATTGGGCCGACGCGCTGCCGGCAGCGGCCAGGACGGCCAGGGCGATCAGGGACTTCTTCATGGTGTTGAACCTCAGCTCGTTCGTCCGTGCCGCACCAGCCCTGGTGCAGCAACATGGACGGAGACTAGGTAATGACCCTCCCAGAACAAACCCTTATCAACACAATGGAACATTCTCGATTCATGAAGAATTGATTCACGACAACGCCATCATTGCACTCGAAACAACGCTGCCGCCCAGGGGACGCAGTGACTGGCGGATGGCCTCGACCAGGGGCGTGCCCGGCGGCCGGTCGACCGCGTGTTCCAGCGGCGCGCCATGCCGATTGTTGGGAACGCGCCACAAGTGGTTCCTGTGTGCCCGTTCACGCCAGACCGGGTGCACCAGACCGACCGGCCGCCCCAGGGCCCAGGGCATGCCGCCGGTGCGGAAACCGCCGGCCGGCTTCATTCCCAGCGAGGCCGCGCGGCGTCGACCGTGGCAGCCGCGTCTTGCGCCGAATCTACGACTGGCTGCCGGCCGCGCTGGGGGCTTGAGCGACAGCGGCCCGCAACAAGTCCATGTAGGCCCCGGCGATGCGCTCGGCATCGGCCAGCCCCAGGCGCTGCATCAGCGCATCGGCAATGGCCTGGCCCTCGGCGTCGGACTGGCCTTCGTGCAGCACAACCTCGAGCTCCATGAACTCGCCCAGGCCTTCGACGCGGTCGATGTGGATGCGCGTCTGCCCCAGCAGCAGCAGCCAGCGCTGCTTGCGCACCCGCCCAAGCAGCCCACAGCCGCGCACAAGCGCCTCGCGCAGCGCCGCCGGGTCGGGCGCCGGCACACGCACGTAGTCCGAAGCCTTGGCCGCGGTGCCGTCGGCACGCTGGTAGTGGATCAGCTCGGCGCTGCCGTCGGCGAACTCGCGCAGCTTCAGGCGCCCCTGGGGCACGGCAAAAAAACTGTCGTCCTGCTCGATCAGCACGGGCTGTGTGTCGGCCAGCTCGCGGGCACGGGGCAGCAATGCGTCGACGCTGGTGATGCGGGCCTTGATCTCGATGTTGCGTGGCATGGCTTCAGCGCTTGCGCGCCAGCTTCGGGTCCATCAGGTCGCGCAGGCCGTCGCCCAGCAGGTTCAGCCCCAGCACGCTGAGCACGATGGCGATGCCGGGGTAGACCGCCAGCATCGGAGCCTGGAACATCTGCGACTGCGCTTCGTTCAGCATGCGGCCCCAGCTCGGCTGCGGCGGCTGCGTGCCCAGGCCCAGGTAGCTGAGCGCGGCTTCAGCCAGGATGGCGGTGGCAAACGAGATCGTGGCCTGCACGATCAGCGGGCTGGCGATGTTGGGCAGCACATGGTCCAGCGTGATGCGCCAGGCGCCCTTGCCCGAGGTGCGGGCCGCCAGCACGTATTCGCGCGACCACACGGCGTTGGCCGCGCCACGTGTGATGCGCGCAAACACCGGGATGTTGAAGATGCCGATGGCGACGATGCTCATCACCAGGCCGGGGCCGTAGATCGCCGTCAGCATGATGGCCGACAGCAGGGCCGGGAAGGCGAAGGTGAAGTCGGCGGCGCGCATCACCACTTCCTCGACCCAGCCGCGGCGTGCCGAGGCCAGGCAGCCGAAGAACACACCGAGCCCAAGGCCGATGCCGACGGCGATGACGCCGACGACGATGCTGTTCTGCGCCCCCACCAGCAGCTGGCTCGTGATGTCGCGGCCCAGGCTGTCGGTGCCCAGCCAGTGCGCGACCGAGGGTGCCGCCAGCTTGTTCGGAATGTCGATCTCGGCCGGCGGGTAGGGCGACCACAGCAGCGACAGCGCCGCGGCACCGACCATGAAGGCCGACAGCAGCGCGCCGAGCAGAAAACTCGGGTGCTTCAGCGCGCGGGCGACAAAACCATTCATGCGTGGCGCAGCCGCGGATCGATCAGCGCATACAGCACGTCGACGGCGAAGTTGACGATGACGACCACCGCGGCCAGCAGCATCACCACGTCGCGCACGACGACGAGGTCGCGGTTGCTGATGGCCTGGAAGATCAACCGCCCGATGCCGGGCAGCACAAAGACGTTTTCGACGACGATGGTGCCGGTGATGAGGTTGGCGAACTGCAGGCCCATCACCGTCAGCACCGGGATCATCGCGTTGCGCAGCACGTGGCGCCACAGCGCCTGGCGGCGTGTCAGGCCCTTGGCGCGGGCGGTGCGGACGAAGTCCTCGCGCATCACCTCCAGCACCGCCGACCGTGTCACACGGGCCAGGATCGCCGCCTGCACCAGGGCCAGCGCGATGGCCGGCAGGATCAGCGCCAGCAGGCCTTCCCAGAGGCCGCCGCCGTCGTCTTCGGTCCAGCCCGGGAAGCCGCCGGCGCTGACCCATTGCAGCTGCACCGCGAACAGCAGGATCAGCAGGATCGCGAACCAGAAGTTCGGGATCGCGATGCCCAGTTGGCTGGCCGCCATCACGCCCACGTCGCCCAGCTTGTTGTGCCGCGACGCGGCGTAGATGCCCAGCACCAGCGCCAGCACCGTGGTCAGCAGCATCGCCATCAGCGCCAGCGGCAGCGTCACACGCAGGCGTTCGGCGATGAGTTCGGCCGTCGGCGTGTCGTAGCTGATGCTGTTGGCCGTCTCGCCCCCGGCCAGACCGGCCATCCAGTCGGTGTAGCGCGTGAGCGGCGGGCGGTCCAGGCCGAGTTTGGCGTTCAGTGCCGCCAGCGATTCGGGTGTCGCGGTGTCGCCGAGGATGACCTCGGCGGCATTGCCCGGCAGCAGTTCGAGCACGGCAAACACCAGCACCGAGGCGACGAGCAGGGTGAGGACGAAGCTGGCAAAACGGCGCAACAGGAAGACCGGCATCGCGGCCTATGATGCCTCAATGGACAGCACACTCCCCTTCGCCACACACGAGGTCTTCATCGCCGGGCGCTGGCGCGCCACGGCCAGCGGCGAGACCTTGCCCCTGCTGAACCCCTCGGACGGCACGCTGCTGGCGCAGATTGCACGTGGCAACGCAGCCGATGTCGACGCCGCGGTGCAGGCCGCGCAAGCCGCATTGGATGGTGACTGGGGCCGGCTGACCGCCGCCGAACGCGGCCGGCTGCTGCTGAAGATGAGTGCCCTGGTGCTGGAACAGGCCGACATGCTGGCGCGGCTGGAGGCGCTGGATGTCGGCAAGCCGCTGAAGCAGGGCCGCGCCGATGCGGTGGCGCTGGCGCGTTACCTGGAGTTCTACGGCGGCGCCGCCGACAAGGTGCATGGCGAGACGATTCCGTTCGCCAACGGCTACACCGCATTCACGCTGCGCGAGCCGCACGGCGTGACGGCGCACATCGTGCCCTGGAACTACCCGATGCAGATCATCGGCCGCAGCGTCGGGGCCGCGCTGGCCATGGGCAATGCCTGTGTGCTGAAGCCGGCCGAAGAGGCCTGCCTGACGGCACTGGCCTTCGCCCGCATCGCCGAACAGGCCGGGCTGCCGGCCGGTGCGCTGAACCTCGTGCCCGGCCTTGGCGAAGAAGCCGGCGCCGCGTTGTCGGCGCACCCCGGGGTGCGCCACATCTCGTTCACCGGCTCGGTGGCGGTGGGCACGCTGATCCAGACCGCAGCGGCGAAAAACGCCATTCCAGTGACGCTGGAACTGGGCGGCAAGAGCCCGCAGCTCGTGTTCGCCGATGCCGATCTCGACACGGCCCTGCCCTTCCTCGTCAATGCCGGCATCCAGAACGCCGGCCAGACCTGCTCGGCGGCCAGCCGCATCCTCGTCGAGCGGCCGGTCTACGACACGGTCGTCGCCCGCATGGCCGAACGCTACCGTGCATTGCGGGTGGGCCCGGCGCTGGCCGACCTGGACATCGGGCCGGTGATCTCGGCGCGCCAGCGCGAGATCGTCGAGGGCTATCTGGGCGTCGTGAAGGACAGTGGGCTGCGGGTGGCGGCCCAGGCTGCGCTGGCCGGGCTGCCGGCCGGTGGTTTCTACGTGCCGCCGACCCTGGTGGCCGAGGTACCCGGCGGCCACCGCATCGCGCAGGAAGAGATCTTCGGCCCGGTGCAGGCCGTCATCCCCTTCGACGGTGAAGCCGAGGCGCTGGCCATCGCCAACGGCACGCCCTACGGCTTGGTGGCCGGCGTGTGGACCAAGGACGGCAGCCGTGCGCTGCGTGTCTCGCGCAAGCTGCAGTGCGGCCAGGTCTTCGTCAACAACTACGGCGCCGGCGGTGGCATCGAGCTGCCGTTCGGCGGCGTCAAACATTCGGGCCATGGCCGCGAAAAGGGCTTCGAGGCCTTGTACGGCTTCTCGTCACTGAAGACGGTGGCCATCAAACACGACTGACGGAGCGTTTGCGATGCGGCTGAAGAACAAGATCGCCATCGTCACCGGCGGCGCCTCGGGCTTCGGGGCCGGCATCGTGCAGAAGTTCGTCGCCGAAGGCGCCCAGGTGCTGATTGCCGACCGCGACCTGGAGAAGGCGCTGGACGTCGCCGCAGCGGTGGGCCCGGCCGCCCGGGCGCTGCGGGTCGACGTGGCCCAGGCCGCCGACGTGCGGCTGATGATGGAAACCGCCGAGCTGCACTTCGGCCGCATCGACATCCTCGTCAACAACGCCGGCGTCACCCATCTGCCGCAGCCGCTGGAGGACGTGAGCGAAGACGACTTCGACCGCATCGTCGCGGTCAACATGAAGGCGATCTACCTGACGATGCGCGAGGTGGTGCCGCGGCTGAAGGCCAACACACCGGGCAGCCGCGGCATCCGCGGTGTGGTGCTGAACATGGCCAGCACGGCAGGTGTGAGCCCGCGGCCGCGCCTGGGCTGGTACAACGCCAGCAAGGGCTGGGTCATCACGGCGACACGGGCCAATGCGGTGGAACTGGCGCCGGCGGGCATCCGCGTCGTGGCGCTGAACCCGGTGGCCGGCGAGACGCCGCTGCTGAAGAGCTTCATGGGCGAGGACACGCCCGAGATGCGGGCCAGGTTCCTCTCGACAATCCCGCTCGGGCGCTTTTCGACGCCGGAGGACCTGGGCAACGCCGCCTGCTTCCTGTGCAGCGACGAGGCTTCCATGATCACCGGGGTGTGCATGGAAGTCGACGGCGGGCGCTGCATCTAGGCTGCGCAGCCCCGCCGTGGCGCGGGCGTTTATTCGCCCTGCGTTTCGTGGCGCGAGGCCGCAGCGTACAGGTCGGCGGAAAAACCGGGGTCGGAATTGCGCAGACTGTAGGCCAGACGGCGCACGGCAGCGGCTTCTTCGCCACGCGACGGCGCACGCGGCGCGGCCGGGGTGGCCAGCCAGCTGAAAGCGCGGACAAACAGGTCAGCGGCGACACGGGCACCGCGCGGCATCGCCGGGGTACGGACGCTCAGCACTTCGACGGTGGTGGTGGTCATGGTGGGTCCTTCGCATGAACAGTGCCCGGGTAGGGCACTGCATGGACCAGATATTAGTGGAAACCCCTATCGCTTCAACTGAAAAATGTTCATGTAAGGTATCAATCAATCGCATATCTTGACGGTGTATGAACTTCCGCACGCTGGACCTCAACCTGTTGCGTGTGTTTGACGCAGTGATGGCCGAAGGCAGCCTGACCCGGGCTGCCGAAAGCCTGGCCATCACGCAGCCGGCGGCCAGCCATGCGCTGAAGCGGCTGCACGAAGCCGTGGGTGAACCGCTGTTCACACGCGCCGCCTTCGGCATGAAACCCACGGCCCGCGCCGAAGCGCTGTGGCCCCAGGTGCAAGCGGCGCTGGGCGGCTTGCAGCAGGCGCTGGCGCCGGACCGCTTCGACCCGCAGCGCGACAGCGCGAACTTCCGCATCGCGATGACCGATGGCATGGCGGCGCTGCTGGCGCCGCCCCTGGTGCGCGACATCGAACAGCTGTCGGCCCAGGTGAACCTGCGCACGCTGCCGCTGACCACCCGCGACCCGCGCCGTTTGCTGCACGAGGGCGCGGCGGACCTGGCCATCGGCCACTTCCCCGACGCCGTGGCCGCCATCGTCGCCGACGGCCCGCAGGCCCGCGAACGCCACCAGCGCCTGCACGAAACGAGTTACGTCTGCGTCATGCGACGTGAGCATTCACTCTCACTATTACCTTTGACGCTGGACGCCTACTGCGGCGCACACCACCTGATCGCCAGCGTCTCCGGCCGGCCGCACGGTTATGTGGACGAAGCCCTGGCGGCGCTGGGCCGCCGGCGGCGTGTGGTGCTGACGGTGAACCAGTTTTTCACCGCCGGCCAGGTGGTGGCGCAGTCCGACCTGCTGACGGTGATGCCACTGGCCTTCATGGCCGCCACCGGCGCGCAGGACCGGCTGGTCACACGACCGATCCCGGTGGAGCTGGCACCGGTGGCGCTGGAAATGTTGTGGCCGGTGCGGCTGGACGCCGACCCGGCGCAGCGCTGGCTGCGCGACGC
>JBASTF010000615.1:0-6570 GCA_049274755.1 Rubrivivax sp.
GTCCCCGGCTGCGGCGCCACAGCCGCTGGCCGCCTTGCCCGCGCCGCAGGCCGAGGCGCACAGCCAGCGCCTGCTGAAGGCGATGATCGCCGCCGCCAAGGCCGACGGCCATCTGGACGAACGTGAACGTGGGCTGATCGATGCCGAGCTGCAGCGCAGCGGCGCCGATGCCGGCACGCGGCAGTGGGTGGAAGCCGAGTTGCGCCGCCCGGTCGAGCCGGCCGAGGTGGCCGCGGGTGTGGCCGGGCTGGACGCCGCCAGCGAGGTCTACCTGGCCAGTGTGCTGGTCGTCGACACGACGACGACGATGGAGCGTGCCTACCTCGACGCACTGGCGCAGCAGCTGCAGCTGCCGGCCGGGCTGAAGGCCGAGCTCGAGGCCAAGGCCGCCGCGGCCTGAGGGCCCGCGGCGTTACGGCCGCTCTGCCTGCAGCCGGCGCAGCGTGAGGCCGCGACGCGGCGGTTTCAGCCTGCTTCCGCGCCAACACTTCGTAGAATGCGAAGGCTTGCTTGGGCAAGCCCGTGCGCTGGATTTTCAGCCTTCGCCGATCATGCAGGGCTGGCAGCGCCAAGCCGGGACGCGCCGATGCGATTCGACCTCACCACCCTCAACCTCGTGCTCGCCATCGCCGAAACGAACTCGATCACGCGTGGTGCCGAGCGTGAGCACCTGGCGCTGGCCGCGGCGAGCAAACGTCTGTCGGACCTGGAAACCCGCCTGGGCGTGGTGCTGTTCGAACGCCACGCACGCGGCGTGGCGCCCACCGAGGCCGGGCGTGCGCTGGTGCGCCACATCCGTTCGCTGCATGCCAGCCTGCATGCGCTGGAAAGCGAGGTCGTCGAGTTTTCGCGTGGCATCAAGGGTCATCTGCGCATCGCCGCCAATGCCGGTGCGATCAGCGAATGCCTGCCGCCGGACCTGGCGGCGTTTTCGCAGGCGCATCCGCAGATCCGCATCAGCCTGGAAGACCAGACCAGCAGCGAGGTGCAGGCGGCGGTGGCCGAAGGCCGCGCCGACGTCGGCATCTTCGTGCCGCCGCTGCTGGACAACCGGCTGACGCACTGGCTGTACCGGCGCGCCACGCTGGCAGCCATGGTGCCGGCCGGGCATGCGCTGGCGGCGCAGCAGCAGGTGCGTTTCGAAACCCTGCTCGACCACGACATCGTCGGCCTGCATGCCGGCGCCTCGGCCCACGAGCTGATGCGTGCCGAGGCCGAAGGCCAGGGCCGCACGCTGAAGGCGCGGCTGCAGGTGCGCGGCTTCGACGCCATCGTGCAACTGGTCGAAGCCGGGCTGGGCGTCGCCGTGCTGCCGGCCGCCGTCGCCCAGCGTTTTGCCCAGATCTTCCGCGTCCAGGTGCTGGTGCTCGACGAGCCCTGGGCCCAGCGCGAGTACCACCTTGCCGTGCGCACGCAGGACGTGCTGCCCACCGTCGTGCAGCGCTTCCAGCAGGCGCTGTGTGGACCACAATCGAAATCCGTCGCCAGGAGCCAGCCATGACAGCCCGCACCCTCTACGACAAGCTCTGGGACGAGCATGTCGTGCACACCGAAGAGGACGGCACCGCCGTGCTCTACATCGACCGCCACCTCGTGCACGAAGTGACCAGCCCGCAGGCCTTCGAGGGGCTGCGTCTGGCCGGCCGCAAGGTCTGGCGTGTCAGCTCGATGGTGGCCACGGCCGACCACAACACACCCACCACCGGCTGGGCCGAGGGCTACGACGGCATCCGCGACCCCATCAGCAAGCTGCAGGTGACGACGCTGGACGCCAACATCAAGGCTTTCGGCGCCGCGGCGTATTTCCCCTTCCTCGACAAGCGCCAGGGCATCGTGCACGTCATCGGGCCCGAAAACGGCGCCACGCTGCCGGGCATGACGGTGGTCTGCGGTGACTCGCACACGTCGACGCATGGCGCCTTCGGCGCGCTGGCCCACGGCATCGGCACCAGCGAGGTCGAGCATGTGATGGCCACGCAGACGCTGCTGGCCAAGAAGGCCAAGAACATGCTGGTCAAGGTCGAAGGCCGGCTCGGCGCCGGCGTCACGGCCAAGGACGTGGTGCTGGCCATCATCGGCAAGATCGGCACCGCCGGCGGCACCGGCTACACGATCGAGTTCGGCGGCAGCGCCATCCGCGGCCTGACGATGGAAGGCCGCATGACGGTGTGCAACATGGCCATCGAGGCCGGTGCCCGTGCCGGCCTGGTGGCGGTGGACGAGACGACGCTGCAGTACGTGAAGGGCCGGCCCTTTGCGCCGGGGACGGACCCACAAACCGGCCGGTTTGTGGGGGGCGTGGCCTGGGACCACGCCGTGGCGCACTGGCGCACGCTGCAGTCCGACGCCGGCGCGGCCTTCGACACCGTCGTCGAGCTCGACGCGGCGCAGATCCAGCCGCAGGTGACCTGGGGCACGAGCCCGGAGATGGTGACCGGCATCGACGGCCGTGTGCCCGACCCCGACAAGGAAAAGGACGCCGTCAAACGCGGCGCCATCGAACGTGCGCTGGCCTACATGGGGCTGGAGCCGAACAAGGCGATGAGCGACATCGTCATCGACAAGGTCTTCATCGGCAGCTGCACGAACAGCCGCATCGAAGACCTGCGCGAAGCGGCTGCCGTGGTGAAACGCGCCAACAGCAAGGTGGCGAAAAACGTGCGTGTGGCGATGGTGGTGCCGGGTTCGGGCCAGGTGAAGGCCCAGGCCGAGGCCGAGGGCCTGCACGAGATCTTCAAGGCCGCCGGCTTCGAGTGGCGCGAACCGGGCTGCAGCATGTGCCTGGCGATGAACGCCGACCGGCTGGAGCCGGGCGAGCGCTGCGCGTCCACCAGCAACCGCAATTTCGAAGGCCGCCAGGGCGCCGGTGGCCGCACCCATCTCGTCAGCCCGGCGATGGCGGCTGCCGCCGCGCTGAACGGCCACTTCGTCGATGTCCGGAGGATCGCCTGATGCAAGCCTTTACCGTGCACAAGGGGCTGGTGGCCCCGATGGACCGTGACAACGTCGACACCGACGCGATCATTCCGAAGCAGTTCCTGAAGTCGATCGCACGTTCGGGTTTCGGGCCCAACCTGTTCGACGCCTGGCGTTATCTCGACCCGGGTGAACCGGGCCAGGACCCGGCCAGCCGCAAGCCCAACCCCGACTTCGTGCTGAACCAGCCGCGCTACAAGGGCGCCAGCGTGCTGATCGCACGCAGCAACTTCGGCTGCGGCTCCAGCCGCGAACACGCGCCCTGGGCGCTGGACCAGTACGGCTTCCGCGCCATCCTGGCACCCAGCTTCGCCGACATCTTCTTCAACAACTGCTTCAAGAACGGCCTGCTGCCCATCGTGCTGACCGAGTCGCAGATCGCCAGGCTGTTCGACGAGGTGTTTGCCTTCCCCGGCTACAGCCTGACCGTCGACCTGCCGCGCCAGGTGATCGTCAAGCCCGACGGCAGCGAACTGCCCTTCGACGTGCAGCCCTTCCGCAAGTACTGCCTGGTCAACGGCTTCGACGACATCGGCCTGACGCTGCGCCATGCCGACAAGATCAAGGCCTTCGAGGCCGAACGCCTGGCCAGGATGCCCTGGCTGGCCCAAACCCTGGTTGGATAGAAAGAACACCCATGAAGATCGCCATCCTGCCCGGTGACGGCATCGGCACCGAAATCGTCGAACAGGCCGTGCGTGTGCTGAACGTGCTGGACCTGAAGTTCGAGAGCGAAACCGCCCTGGTCGGCGGTGCGGCCTACGAAGCACACGGCCATCCGCTGCCCGAGAGCACGCTGGCGCTGGCCAAGAGCGCCGACGCCATCCTGTTCGGCGCCGTCGGCGACTGGAAGTACGACAAGCTCGAACGCCAGTTCCGGCCCGAGCAGGCCATCCTGGGCCTGCGCAAGCACTTGGGCCTGTTCGCGAACTTTCGCCCGGCGCTGTGTTACGAACAGCTGACCCATGCCTCGTCGCTGAAGCCCGAGCTGGTGGCCGGGCTGGACATCCTGATCATCCGCGAGCTCACCGGCGACATCTATTTCGGCCAGCCGCGTGGCCGCCGCACCGCGGTGGACGGCCACTTCCCCGGCGCCGAAGAAGCCTTCGACACGATGCGCTACTCGAAGCCCGAGATCGAGCGCATCGCCCATGTCGCGTTCCAGGCGGCACGCAAGCGCAGCAAGAAGGTCACTTCGGTCGACAAGGCCAACGTGCTGGAGACCTTCCAGTTCTGGAAGGACGTGGTGACCGAGGTGCATGCGCAGTACCCGGACGTCGAACTGCAGCACATGTATGTCGACAACGCGGCGATGCAGCTGGTGAAGGCGCCCAAGGCGTTCGACGTGGTCGTCACCGGCAACATGTTCGGCGACATCCTCAGCGACGAAGCCGCGATGCTGACGGGCAGCATCGGCATGCTGCCCAGCGCTTCGTTGGACAAGCACAACAAGGGCCTGTACGAACCCTCGCACGGCAGCGCGCCCGACATCGCCGGCAAGGGCGTTGCCAATCCCTTGGCTACAATCCTGTCTGCCGCCATGATGCTTCGCTTCACCCTCAACCAGCCGCAGGCCGCCGACCGCATCGAGTCGGGCGTGCGCGCGGTGCTGTCCGCCGGTCTGCGCACCGCGGACATCTGGAGCGAAGGCACGCACAAGGTCGGCACGCGCGAGATGGGTGACGCCGTGGTTGCGGCCATCACCGGCAAAACGATTACCACCAAGACCTAGCGTCTTCGGATCGTCTCGCCCCCACCATCTGGACCCCGGCGAACGAGCCGGGGGCACCAGGGGTCCGGACAACGGAAGGCGAAACTGAAATGGCACTCGTAGGATTGGTCGGCTGGCGCGGCATGGTCGGCTCCGTGCTGATGGAGCGCATGGCCGCGGAGAACGACTTCGCGCTGATCGAACCGCTGTTCTTCAGCACCAGCAACGCCGGCGGCGCCGCCCCGTCGTTCGCGAAGAACGAAACCAGGCTGCAGGACGCACACGACATTGCCGCGCTGAAGCGCTGCGACATCGTCATCACCGCGCAGGGCGGCGACTACACCAGCGAGGTCTTTCCGAAGCTGCGTGCCAGCGGCTGGAACGGCCACTGGATCGACGCCGCATCCTCGCTGCGCATGCAGGACGACGCCGTCATCGTGCTCGACCCGGTGAACCTGACCGTCATCAAGAACGCGCTCAGCAAGGGTGGCCGCAACTGGATCGGCGGCAACTGCACCGTCAGCTGCATGCTGATGGGCGTGGGTGCGCTGTACAAGGCCGGGCTCGTCGAGTGGATGAGCACGCAGACCTACCAGGCGGCCAGCGGCGGCGGCGCCCAGCACATGCGTGAACTGCTGACGCAGTACGGCACGCTGAACGCCAGCGTGAAGAGCCTGCTCGACGACCCCAAGAGCGCCATCCTCGAGATCGACCGCCAGGTCATCGCCAAGCAGCGTTCACTCTCGGCCGAGGAAACGGCGAACTTCGGCGTGCCGCTGGGCGGTTCGCTGATTCCGTGGATCGACAAGGATCTCGGCAACGGCATGTCCAAGGAAGAGTGGAAGGGCATGGCCGAGACGAACAAGATCCTCGGCAATGCGGCCCCGATCCCGGTGGACGGCTTCTGCGTGCGTGTCGGCGCGATGCGCTGCCACAGCCAGGCGCTGACCTTCAGGCTGAAGAAGGACGTGCCGGTGGCCGACCTCGAAGCAATGATCGCCGCCGACAACGCCTGGGTGAAACTGGTGCCCAACACCCGCGAAGCGACGCTGCGCGACCTGACGCCGGTGGCCGTGACCGGCACGATGAACATCCCCGTCGGCCGCGTGCGCAAGCTGGCGATGGGCCCCGAGTACGTCGGCGCTTTCACCATCGGCGACCAGCTGCTGTGGGGCGCCGCCGAGCCGCTGCGCCGCATGCTGCGCATCCTGATCGAGCAGTGAACCTGACCCGCCGGCGTTGCCGGCGGGCAACAGCGCGGTGCTGGGCCGGAAACAAAGCATTACGTGGGCGAACATCAGCATTTGCGTGAGCTTGTCTGCCTATATGCTTGATACCATTGTGATTTCCATCGTTACCACCTGAGTCGTTCAGAGACATCGGGTGGCTCGTTGGGCCAACCGGACCGAAGGACGGCGGGGTCGCTGCAACGAGCCCCGCCGAACGTTTTGGGAGACGCCTTGAAACACCGCTCGACAAACACCGCGCGCTTTGCGCTGACCGGGGTGGCGCTGGCCGCCGGCTGCCTGTGGGGCGCCGAGGCCTGGGCGCTGGGGCTGGGGCGTCTGAACGTGCAGTCTGCGCTGGGCGAAACGCTGCGCGCGGAGATCGACGTCACCAGCATCACGCCGGAAGAGGCGTCGACGCTGCGGCTGCGCATCGCGCCGGTCGAGGCCTACCGTGCTGCCGGCGTCGAGTTCAACCAGGTGCTGGCCGGTGCCCAGGTGGCGCTGCAGCGCCGCCCCGACGGCCGCCAGGTGCTGCGCCTGAGCAGCGAACGTGCGGTGCTGGAACCGTTTGTCGACGTCATCCTCGAGGCCAACTGGTCCACCGGCCGCCTGGTGCGCGAGTACACGATGCTGTTCGACCCGCCGGGTGCACGC
>JBASTF010000616.1:0-2160 GCA_049274755.1 Rubrivivax sp.
GCTTCGAGGTTGCTGCCGGTGCCTTCGACAGGCTGGATGCCGGCGCGCAGCTTGGCACGCAGCGCCAGCAGTTCGTCGACGAGCTTCTTCTCGTCGGCCCAGCGCGCGTCGAGTTCGGCCAGGCGCGCCTTCTCGGCCGTCAGCAGTTCGGTGGTGTCGGTTTCGCGCTTGCCGATGTCGACACCGATGGCCTTCTCGCGGCCGATGATGCCGAGCTCGGTCTCGAGCGCTTCGATGCGCTTGCGCGAATCGTCGACTTCGGCAGGCGTTGCATGCAGGCTCACCGCGACACGCGCGCAGGCGGTGTCGAGCAGGCTGACCGACTTGTCGGGCAGCTGGCGCGCCGGGATGTAGCGGTGGCTCAGCTTCACGGCCGCTTCCAGCGCCTCGTCGAGGATCTGCACCTGGTGGTGTTTCTCCATCGTGCTGGCGACACCGCGCATCATCAGGATGGCCTTGGGCTCGTCGGGCTCGTCGACCTGCACGGTCTGGAAGCGCCGTGTCAGCGCCGGGTCCTTCTCGATGTGCTTCTTGTACTCGGCGAAGGTCGTCGCGCCGATGGTGCGCAGTGTGCCGCGCGCCAGCGCGGGTTTGAGCAGGTTGGCCGCGTCGCCGGTGCCGGCCGCGCCACCCGCGCCCACCAGCGTGTGCGTTTCGTCGATGAACAGGATGATGGGCTTCGGGCTGCCCTGCACCTCGTCGATGACGCTGCGCAGCCGCTGCTCGAACTCGCCCTTCATGCTGGCGCCGGCCTGCAAGAGCCCCACGTCGAGCGCACGCAGTTCCACGTCCTTCAGGCTCGGCGGCACGTCGCCGCGTGCGATGCGCTGCGCAAAACCTTCGACCACCGCGGTCTTGCCGACACCGGCTTCGCCGACCAGGATGGGGTTGTTCTGCCGCCGCCGCATCAGGATGTCGACGACCTGGCGGATCTCGTCGTCGCGGCCGACGATGGGGTCCATCTTGCCGTCACGCGCCTGGGCCGTGAGATCGACGGTGAACTTCTTCAGCGCTTCCTGCTTGCCCATGGCCGCGGGCGCGATGGCGCCGCTGGCTTCGCCGGGTTCGGCACCGCCGGCCGCGCCGGACGAGCCGTCGCTCGCGCCCTGCCCGTCTTCCGGCGAGCCGCCGATGATCTTGGCCAGGTTGTCCGACAGGTCCTCGACCTTCAGCTTCTCGAACTGGCGGCTGATGGCCACCAGCGCGTTGCGCAGGTTCTTGGTCTTCAGCATGCCGACCAGCATGTAGCCCGAGCGCACGACGTTGTCGCCGTACAGCAGCGTGCCGTAGACCCAGCCGCGTTCGATGGCGTCGGCGATGTTCTCGGCAATGCCGCTGATGCTGGTGGCACCCCGCGGCAGGCGGTCCAGCGCCGCCGTCAGGTCCTTGGCCAGCGCCGACATGTCGAGCTGGGTGTGCTTGATGACGCGGTGCCAGTCGGAGTCGGGCATCTGCAGCAGCTGCGCCAGCCAATGTTCGATCTCGACATACGGGTTGCCGCGCAGCTTGCAAAACACCGTGGCCCCTTCGACGGCCTTGTACGTGGGCTGGTTCAGCTTGCCGAACAGCGTGACGCGGTTGATTTCCGCCATGGTCGTGTCCTTTCTGTGAGGGCCTGGGTCAGGATGAAGAGGAATTGGGAACGAGATTCAGCACCGCCGGCTGCCCGCGCTGCCAGTGGCCGAGCCAGGTGGTCCAGCCGAGCCGGCCCTGGCGCCCGAGACGGGTTGGCGGCACCTGCTTGGCATCGAGCTCCAGCCGCAGGTCCCACGCAAACTCCAGCCCCAGGTACTGGCGCACCAGGGCCTGCACCGACGGCAGTGCGCTGCCCACCGGCAGCAGGGCTTCGAAGGCCTTCAGCTGCAGCGGGCCGATGTGGATGCGGAAATGGTGCTGGCGGTCGAACACGGCCTGGCCAAGCACGGTGCTGACACCGAGCTGCGAGGTCGACTGCCGGCGCATCGCGGCACGGCGGCCGATGCGCGAACGTTCGGCGCCGGGCAGCGGCATCCAGCGGCCGACAAACTGCTCGACACGCACCGACATGTCCAGGAAGCCCGAGAGCAGATGCGCCAGCCCGTCGGCATTGCGCACCTGGCGCGACAGCACGCCGGCAAAGGCCAGGCGCGCGTGGTCGGGCGCGGCGTCGCGGTGCAGCCA
>JBASTF010000617.1:0-5248 GCA_049274755.1 Rubrivivax sp.
CTGCACGAAGGGGCCTCGCACCTGCCGGCGCACGAGATCGCCCGCCTGGTGCAGCGTTTCGACGACCTGATCGAACGCACACGCGAAGCGGCGATTGCCGCTGGGCTGAAGCGCGCCGAAACCGCTACACGATGACCGGCTCCGGCTCCAGCCGGATGCCGAAGCGCCCGTAGACCGACTCCTGGATCGCACGCGCCAGCGTCACCACCTCGGCGCCGCTGGCGCCGCCGCGGTTCACCAGCACCAGGGCTTGTTTGTCGTAGACCCCGGCGCGGCCCACGGTCTTGCCTTTCCAGCCGCAGGCGTCGATCAGCCAGCCGGCCGCCAGCTTCACGCTGCCATCAGCCATGGGGTAGTGCACGATGTGCGGGTCACGGCCGATGATGTCGCGGCACTGCTCGGCGCTGACCACCGGGTTCTTGAAGAAGCTCCCGGCATTGCCGACCACGGCGGGGTCGGGCAACTTGGCGCGGCGGATGCCGCAGACCCAGTCGAAGATCGTGTGTGCGTCTGGATGGGTATTGCCGGTCTCCGCCATCTTGCGTTCCAGGTCCAGGTAGCCCAGCACCGGCTGCCAGGGCCGCGGCAGCCGCAGGCGCACGCGGGTGATGACACTCTTGCCGGCCAGGCCGTGTTTGAACACGCTGTCGCGGTAGCCGAAGCGGCAGGTCGCCGCGTCCAGCGTCACGCTGCGGCCGGTGATCAGGTCCACCGCATCCAGGCTCTCGAAACGGTCTTTCAGCTCCACACCGTAGGCGCCGATGTTCTGCACCGGCGCCGCGCCCACCGAGCCGGGAATCAGCGCCAGGTTCTCCAGCCCCGGCCAGCCCTGCTCCAGCGTCCAGGCCACGAACTCGGGCCAGGACTCGCCGGCACCGGCCTCGACGATCCAGGCGTCGTCGTGTTCGGCCACCAGGCGCCGGCCCGGCACCTCGACCTTGACGACCACCGCCGTGACATCGCGCGTCAGCACGACGTTGCTGCCGCCGCCAAGCACGAACTTGGGCGCCATGCCGAGCTGCGGGTGGTCGACGACACGGCGCACGTCGGCGTCGCTGGCCACACGCACCAGGGTCTGCGCCAGTGCCGGCAGGCCGAAGCTGTTGAACTCGCGCAAGGAGGCGCGATGTTCGATGGCCAGGCTGGCATTCGCGGAATTGGAGGCGGCGGACATGGCAGAATTTTCCCATGCCCAGCTTCGACACCGTGATGGAACCCGACCTGGTCGAACTGCGCAACGCGGTCGACCAGGCGAACAAGGAAATCGGCACGCGCTTCGACTTCAAGGGGTCCAGCGCCAAGGTGGAACTCGTCGACAAAAGCGCCAAGGAGCGTGAGCTGACACTGTTCGCCGACAGCGACTTCCAGCTCGAGCAGGTGCGCGACGTGCTGCTCGCGCGCATGGCCAAGCGCAACCTCGATGTGCGTTTCCTCGACACCTCGGCCCAGCCGGTGAAGCTGGGCGGCGACAAGCTGAAGCTGCCGGTGAAGGTGAAAACCGGCATCGCCGCCGAAGACGCGAAGAAGATCCAGTCCGCCATCAAGGGCAGCAAGCTGAAGGTGCAGGCCGCCATCCAGGGCGACGCCGTGCGCATCAGCGGCGCCAAGCGCGACGAGCTGCAGGCCGCCATCGCGCTGCTGCGCAAGGAGATGGCCGAGCTGCCGCTGTCCTTCAACAACTTCCGCGATTGATGGCCCACCCCCGAAGCGCCGTTGGCGCTTCCCCCTCAAGGGGGCGCCGCTGGCGGCCCGGCAGAGCCGGCTCCGCGGCGGCAGCTGGGCTGATGCTCTGGCTCGCCGCCGTCCTACCCGCGGCGGCGCAGAGCGTGTCGCTGGCGGGCACGATGGGCAGCAAGGCCTTGCTCGTCGTCGACGGCCAAACCCAGGTGCTGGCGGTGGGCGAGAGTGCCCGCGGCGTGAAGCTGCTGAAGCTGCAGGACGGTGAAGCCCTGGTCGAAGCCGCTGGCCGGCAGCAGGCGCTGCGTGTGGGCGGTGCGCCAGCCAAGCTCGCCGGCGCAAGCGTCGTGACGGGTGGCCGCGAGATCGTGATCCCGGCCGCCAGCGGCGGCCACTTCGTGGCCCAGGGCGCGATCAACGGCCGCAGCGTGCAGTTCATGGTCGACACCGGGGCCACGACGGTGGCGCTGGGCCAGAACGAGGCCGAGCGCATCGGGCTGGACTGGAAAGGCGGCCAGCAGCTGCTGACGCAGACCGCCAACGGCACGGCCGTCGCGCACCGCGTGACGCTGCGCTCGGTGCGTGTCGGCGAGGTCGAGGTGGCCAACGTCGCCGCCGTCGTCGTGCCAGCGCCGATGCCGATGGTGCTGCTGGGCAACAGCTTTCTCGGCCGCTTCCAGATGCGCCGCGACAACGACGTGATGCGGCTGGAACTGCGCTAGCGTTGGCGGCAGGAACAGGCTGCGCCGCCCTTGTCGCCGCAGGGACAGCCAGCCATCGAACGACCGTGCTAAAAAGCCGGGGGATCCCAGGCGCTGGAGACAAACGATGGACCTGAACTTCACCGCGGAAGAACTCGAGTTCCGCAGCAGCATCCGGCAATGGGTGGCGGCCAACCTGCCCCAGGACATCAGCCACAAGGTGCACAACGCGCTGCGGCTGACCCGCGACGACATGCAGCGCTGGGCCAGGATCCTGGGCAAGCAGGGCTGGCTGGGCTGGGGCTGGCCCCAGCAGTTCGGCGGCCCGGGCTGGAACGCGGTGCAGAAGCACTTGTTCGAAGAAGAATGTGCACTCGCCGGCGCACCGCGTGTGGTGCCCTTCGGCCCGGTGATGGTGGCGCCGGTGATCATGGCTTTCGGCAGCCCCGAGCAGCACAAGCGTTTCCTGCCCGGCATCGCCAGCGGCGAGGTCTGGTGGAGCCAGGGTTACAGCGAACCCGGTTCGGGCAGCGACCTGGCCTCGCTGAAGACACGCGCAGAACGCCGCGGCGACAGCTACATCGTCAACGGCCAGAAGACCTGGACCACGCTGGGCCAGTACGGCGAATGGATCTTCTGCCTGGTGCGCACCAGCAGCGACGGCAAGCCGCAGACCGGCATCAGCTTCCTGCTGATCGACATGAAGAGCCCCGGCATCACGGTGCGCCCCATCGTGCTGCTGGACGGCGAGCCCGAGGTCAACGAGGTTTTCTTCGACAACGTCGAGGTGCCGGCCGAGAACCTGATCGGCGAAGAGAACAAGGGCTGGACCTATGCCAAGCATCTGCTGGCCCACGAGCGCACCAACATCGCCGACGTCAACCGCGCCAAGCGTGAACTGGAACGGCTGAAGCGCATCGCGAAGGCCGAGGGTGTCTACGAAGACGGCCGCTTCCGCGACCAGATCGCGCTGCTCGAAGTCGACATCGTGGCGCTGGAGATGATGGTGCTACGTGTGCTGTCGGCCGAAAAAAGCGGCAAACAGAGTCTCGATGTCGCTGGCCTGTTGAAGATCCGCGGCAGCGAGATCCAGCAGCGCTACACCGAGCTGATGATGCTGGCCGGCGGCCCGTTCAGCGTGCCCTTTGTCAGCGAAGCGATGGAAGCCGGCTGGCAGGGTGAATACGTCGGCGCTGCACATTGCGCGCCGCTGGCCGCCACCTACTTCAACTACCGCAAGACAACGATCTACGGCGGTTCCAACGAAGTGCAACGCAACATCGTCGCGCAAACCGTGCTCGGGAGCTGAACACCATGGACTTCGATTTCACCGACGACCAGGTCTCCTTGCGCGACGCGGTGCAGCGCTGGGTCGACAAGGGCTTTTCGTTCGAGCGCCGCCACGGCCTGGCCAAGGCCGGCGGCGCCACACGCGCCGTCTACAACGAACTGGCCGAACTCGGCCTCAGCGGCCTGGCCGTGCCCGAAGCCGAAGGTGGCCTGGGCTTCGGCCCCGTCGAGGCCATGGTGGTGGCCGAGGAACTGGGCCGCGGCCTCGTCAACGCACCCTGGGTGCATGGCGCCGTCGTCGCGCCGGTGCTGCTGTCGGCCGCGCCGGCAGCGCTGCAGTCCAGCTGGCTGCCGAAGATCGCCGGTGCCGAGGCCCTGGTCGTGCTGGCCCACCAGGAACGCGCGGCGCGTTACCGGCTGCACCATGTGACGACCCGAGCCACGCAGGCCAGCATTGGCTGGAGCCTCAGCGGCAGCAAGAGCGTCGTGCCGGCCGGCGACGAAGCCGATGCCTTCATCGTGCCGGCGCGCATCAGCGGCGGCGATGCCGACACGGCCGGCATCGGCCTCTTCCTCGTCGAAGCCAAAACAGCCCGGGTGCGTGGCTATCCGACGCAGGACGGCGCACGCGCCGCCGAACTGCAGCTGGACAACAGCACCGCCACGCTGATCACGGCCGACGGCCACGCGCTGCTGGAAAAGGCCGTGGACGCCGGCATCGCCGCACAATGTGCCGAAGCCGTCGGCGTGATGGACAAGCTGGTCGCCGTCACCGTCGAGTACATGAACACGCGCAAGCAGTTCGGCAGCACACTCGCCGGCTTCCAGGCGCTGCGCCACCGCATCGCCGACGTGAAGATGCAGCTGGAGCTGGGCCGTTCGATGAGCTACTACGCCACGCTGAAACTCGGCGAGCCGGCGGCGCAGCGCCGCCGCGCCGTCAGCCAGGCGCGTGTGCAGCTGGGCCACAGCATGCGCTTCGTCGGCCAGCAATGTGTGCAGCTGCACGGCGGCATCGGCGTCACCGACGAATACATCGGCAGCCACTACTTCAAGCGCCTGACGGCGCTGGAGATGGGCCTGGGCGGCGACACGCTGCACCACCTGGGCGAGGTGAGCAGCCGCATGCAGGACACGGCGGGGGTCTTCGCCTGATGCCGCTGCACGCGGGCAGCCTGTGCGACGTGGCCGGCCTGCTGGTCGGCCACCACACGGAAACCGCCCGCGCCACCGGCTGCACCGTGGTGCTGTGCCCGCAGGGTGCGGTCTGCGGCGTCGACGTGCGCGGCGCCGCACCGGGCACCCGCGAGACCGATCTGCTGCGGCCCGACAACCTCGTCGAGCAGGTGCATGCCGTGCTGCTGTCGGGCGGCAGCGCCTTCGGGCTGGACGCGGCCAGCGGCGTGATGCACTGGCTGGAGGAACAAGGCCATGGCTTCCCGGTCGGCCCGGCACGTGTGCCCATCGTGCCGGCCGCCGTGCTGTTCGACCTCTGGCTCGGCGACCACCGCATCCGCCCGACCGCCGCCAGCGGCCATGCCGCCTGCGTGAACGCCAGCAGCGCCGCGCCTGCGCAAGGC
>JBASTF010000618.1:0-4564 GCA_049274755.1 Rubrivivax sp.
GCCCAGCATGTGGTCGGCCAGCTCGCAGCTGCCGCCCGGCGACGGCAAGCCCTAGCGCCGCGCTCAGCGCAGCGGCGTGTGTTTGCCGAGTTCGAGCTTGGCGATCGCGTTGCGGTGCACCTCGTCGGGGCCGTCGGCGAAACGCAGCGTGCGCACGTGGGTGAAGTAGAAGGCCAGCGGCGTGTCCTGGCTCATGCCGGCGCCGCCGAAGACCTGCATCGCCCAGTCGATGACCTGCTGCGCCATGTTCGGCGCCACCACCTTGATCATCGCGATCTCGGCCTTGGCGCTCTTGTTGCCGGCCATGTCCATCATCCAGGCCGCCTTCAGCGTCAGCAACCGCGCCTGCTCGATCATGATGCGGGCCTCGGCGATGCGTTCCTGCGTCACCGTCTGCTGCGCGATGGTCTTGCCGAAGGCCACGCGGCTGCTGGCGCGCTGGCACATCAGCTTCAGCGAACGTTCGGCCAGGCCGATGGTGCGCATGCAGTGGTGGATGCGGCCGGGGCCGAGGCGGCCCTGGGCGATCTCGAAGCCGCGGCCTTCGCCGAGCAGCATGTTCGAGGCCGGCACACGCACGTTCTTGAACTCCACTTCCATGTGGCCATGCGGCGCGTCGTCGTAGCCGAACACGGTCAGCGGGCGCAGGATGTTGATGCCCGGCGTTTCGCGCGGCACCAGGATCATCGACTGCTGCGCGTGCTTGGGCGCCGTCGGGTCGGTCTTGCCCATGAAGATGAAGATCTGGCAGCGCGGGTCGCCGGCGCCGCTGGTCCACCACTTGCGGCCGTTGATGACGTAGTCGTCGCCGTCGCGTTCGATGCGGGCCTCGATGTTGGTGGCGTCCGACGAAGCGACGGCCGGCTCGGTCATCGCAAAGGCGCTGCGGATCTCCCCCTTCAGCAGCGGTTCCAGCCAGCGCTTCTTGTGCTCGGCCGTGCCGTAGCGCACCAGCACTTCCATGTTGCCGGTGTCGGGCGCCGAGCAGTTGAAGACCTCGCTGGCCCAGGGCACCGCACCCATGATCTCGGCCAGCGGCGCGTATTCCTGGTTCGTCAGGCCGGCGCCGAGTTCGCTGTCGGGCAGGAACAGGTTCCACAGCCCGGCGGCACGTGCCTTGGGCTTGAGCTCCTCGATCAGCGGCACCGGCGTCCAGCGCTTGCCGGCGGCGGTGTTGGCCTGGATCTCCTCGAAGTAGCGTGCTTCGGCCGGGTAGACATGGCTGTCCATGAAGGCCTGCACGCGGGCCTGCAGGTCCTGGGTCTTTTGCGAGTATGCGAAGTCCATGCTGTCTGTCTCCTGAGGAAAGAGTGTGGCGGCTTCAGCGTGCGCCGGCGGCCTGGGCAAACTGCCAGGCCATCTGCGCCAGCGGCCGCGTCGATTCGCCGGTGGCCCGCGCCTGTGCGCTGGAAGCGATGCCGTCGACCACACGCTTGGCGATGCCCTGCGTGATCGAGGCCAGCCGGAACAGGTTGTAGGCGAGGTAGAAGTTCCAGTCGGCCATCAGCGCCTGCGGGTCGCTGCGGCCCGTGCGCTCGCAGTAGCGCCGCACGTACTCGGCTTCACCGGGAATGCCCAGCGCCGCATGGTCCAGCCCGCCGATGCCGCGGAAGGTGCCGGGCGGGATGTGCCAGGCCATGCAGTGGTAGCTGAAGTCGGCCAGCGGGTGGCCCAGCGTCGACAGTTCCCAGTCGAGCACGGCGATGATGCGCGGCGCATCCTTCGCGAACACCAGGTTGTCCAGCCGGTAGTCGCCGTGCACCACCGAGACCTGGCCGTCGTCGCGTGCGCTGGCCGGCAGGTGGGCCGGCAGCCACGCGATCAGCTGGTGCATCGCGTCGATCGGCTCGGTGATCGACGCGATGTACTGCTTGCTCCAGCGGCCGATCTGGCGTTCGAAATAGTTGCCGGGTTTGCCGTAGTCGGCCAGGCCGGCGGCGCTGACGTCCACGCTGTGCAGGGCCGCGATGACACGGTTCATCTCGTCGTAGACGGCGCCGCGTTCAGCGTTCGACAGGCCGGGCAGGGCCTGGTCCCAGAGCACACGCCCGTCCATGAACTCCATGACGTAGAAGGCGCGGCCGACGATGCTTTCGTCTTCGCACAGCAGCTCCATGCGCGCCACCGGCACGCCGCTGCCGGCCAGCGCCTTCATCACGCGGAACTCGCGTTCGATGGCATGGGCCGAGGGCAGCAGCTTGGCCGCCGGCCCGGGTTTGCTGCGCATCACATAGGCACGGCCCGGCGTCAGCAGCTTGTAGGTGGGGTTGGACTGGCCGCCCTTGAACTGCTCCACCGTCAGCGGGCCGGCAAAACCGGGCAGCTTGTGTTCCAGATGGGCCTGCAGCGCCGCCACGTCGAAGGCGTGGCTGGCTGCGACCGGGCGCGTGCCGGTGAACTGTTCCATCGTCGGTGTCTCCGCTGTGCTTGTTTTATCGATCGGCGATGGCCAGCAGCTTGTCGCGCGACAGCACGACCAGCCGCGTCGGTTCCACACGCACCGCACCTTCGCGCTCGAAGCCCTTCAACTCCTGGTTCACACGCTGGCGCGAAGCACCGAGCAGTTGCGCCAGGTCTTCCTGCGCCAGCGCCAGGCCGATGCGGATCTCCTCGCCCTGGGCGATGCCGTAGCTCTTGGCCAGCAGCAGCAACTGCTTGGCCAGCCGCGCCTGCAACGGGCGTGTGTTCAGGTCTTCGAACTGGTTGAACATCAGCCGCAGGCGGCGTGTGTTCAGCCGCAGCAGCGCGTCGTAGAGCTCGACATGCTGGGCCAGCAGTTCCTTGAAGTCGGGTTTGCGCACGACGAGCAGCGTCGTCTCGCCATGGGTGTCGGCATCGTGTGTGCGCGGCAGGCCGTCGAAGAGGGCGATGTCGCCGAACCAGACACCGGGTTCGGCATAGGTCAGCGTGACCTGCTTGCCCGAGAGGCTGACCGAGCTGATGCGCACCGCGCCACGTGCCACACCACACCACTCCTCGGCCGCGCCGCCGCGCGATGCCAGCGGCGTGCCGTCGGCATGGCGGCGCACGATGGCGCGCGAAAGAATGGCGTTGCGAAGAGGCTGTGAGAGCTTGGCGAACCATGCGCCGGACTCGATGTTGTGACGCTCGTCGATTGTAAGAACCGGGGTATTCATGGCTTGTCTCTGACGCGACAGGCGCGCAACCATCGCATTGTCCATCGGCAACCTCCAGGGCTTCCATGTCGCCTTCCCTGCCTGCTTCCCTGCCTGCGATCACCAGCTGCCGCGACCGTGTTTCCGCCGCGGAGTGGCAACTGCGCTGCGACCTCGCCGCCGCCTACCGCCTGGTGGCGCTGTTCCGCTGGGACGACCTGGTGTTCACCCACATCAGCGCCCGCGTGCCGGGGCCGGAGCACCACTTCCTGATCAATCCCTACGGGTTCATGTTCGAGGAGATCACGGCCTCCAGCCTGGTGAAGGTGGACGCCGCCGGCAACAAGGTCGACGACGTGCCGTTCGACATCAACCCGGCCGGCTTCGTGATCCACAGCGCGGTGCATGGCGCGCGCCACGACGCCGGCTGCGTGCTGCATGTGCACACGCTGAACGGCATTGCGGTGTCGGCGCAGAAGGGCGGCGTGCTGCCGATCTCGCAGCAGTCCATCTTCGTGCTCTCCAGCCTGGGTTACCACGGCTACGAAGGCGTGGCGCTGCGCGACGACGAAAAGCCGCGCCTGGTGCAGGACCTGGGCAACAACAACTTCCTGATGCTGCGCAACCACGGCCTGCTAACGGTGGGGCGCACGGTGGCCGATGCCTTCCAGTCCATGTACCTGTTCGAAACCGTCTGCACGATCCAGGTCCGCGCACAAGCCGGCGGCGAACTGATCCCGGTGCACCCGGAGATCGTGCGCACGGCACGCGAGCAGGCGGCGGCGGTGACACGTGGCCTCGGCGCTTCGCTCACCTGGCCGGGCCTGCTGCGCCGGCTGGCGCGTGCGAACCCGGGCCACGACGTCTGAGCCCGCGTGACATTTGCCCGAACTCGGCGGCTGCGCTCGCGCGGGGCGTGGCGCGGGGCGCGACGCAGGCGGCGTCTGTAACTCTTCGTGATAGAGTGAATTTCAATCTCCGCGCCTCGTTGTTGCCTGCATGCTGAACACACGGCATCTGCCGTCGGCCCTGATCAGTCTTGTCCTGCTCGGGGCCACCCAGGCAGCGTCGGCAATCGGCTGGGCGCGTGCGCAGCAATCGGCCGTGCTCGGCCAGTCGCTGGACTTCACAGCCGCACTGCGGCTGGACCCCGGCGACAGCGTCGCCCCCGAATGTGTCTCGGCCGAGGTCAGCATCGGCGACCGCCGCCTGCCGGCCGTCGGCGTGCGTGTGCATGTCGACACCAGCAACCCCGAAGCTGCGGTGATGCGTGTGCTGACGGCGGTGGCCGTCGACGAACCGGTGGTCACCGTCACGCTGGCCATCGGCTGCCCGGCGCGCATGTCGCGGCGGTTTGTGCTGCTCGCCGACCCGCCGGCGATGGCACCACCACCGGCGATGGCCGTGGCTCCTGCAGCGGCGCCGGAACCGCAGGCCCTGCCGACACC
>JBASTF010000619.1:0-3799 GCA_049274755.1 Rubrivivax sp.
GTTCGTCCCAGACCCCGGCCTCGTCGGGCAGCGCGTGGCGCAGCAGTGCATCGGCCACGCCGGCCGGTGCAGCGTCCGGCTCGAAGGGCAGCGTGCTCTGCGACTGGGTCTGGGTCAAGGCCTCTCCATCAGCGCAGCCGCAGGTCCAGCGTGAACGGGAATTCGCGGCTGGGCTGGGCCGGCGCCACCTGCATCTGCCCCGGCGTGTGGCCGAAGCGGAAGAAACGCGCCAGGCGCCGGCTTTCCGCGGTGTAGGAGTTGACCGGGAAGTCTTCGTAGTTGCGGCCGCCCGGGTGTGCCACGTGGTAGCGGCAGCCGCCCATCGAACGCTGCAGCCAGCGGTCAACGATGTCGAAGGTGAGCGGCGCGTGCGAAGGAATCGTCGGGTGCAGCGCCGACGGCGGCGCCCAGGCGCGGTAACGCACGCCGCAGACGAACTCGCCGACACGGCCGGTGGGCTGCATCGGCACCGCCTGGCCGTTGCAGGTGATGACGTGGCGGTTGTCGTTGAACCCGGTGACCTTGAGTTCCAGCCGTTCCAGCGACGAATCGACATAACGCACGGTGCCGCCGGCCGAACCTTCTTCGCCCATCACATGCCAGGGTTCGAGCGCGTTGCGCAGCGTCAGCCCGATGCCGAGTGTCGCCACCTCGCCGACCAGCGGGAAGCGGAACTCGAAGTGCGGCGCAAACCACGCGGCGTCGAACGCAAAACCGGCGCTGTTGAGCTCGGCCATCACGTCGTCGAAGTCCATCTGCACGAAGGTCGGCAGCAGGAAACGGTCGTGCAGCCCGGTGCCCCAGCGCGTGAGCCGTGTTGCACCGCGGCCGGTGTAGGGTTCGCGCCAGAACCAGGCCAGCAACGCCCGCAGCAGCAGCTGCTGCGCCAGGCTCATGCGGGCATGGGGCGGCATCTCGAAGGCCCGCAGTTCCAGCAGGCCCAGGCGGCCAGTCGGGCCGTCGGGCGAATACAGCTTGTCGATGCAGAACTCGCTGCGGTGCGTGTTGCCGGTGACGTCGATCAGCAGGTTGCGCAACGACCGGTCGACGACCCAGGGCGCGACCTCGCCGCGTTCCTTCAGCTGGCGCTCCAGTTCCTGCAGCGCGATCTCGACCTCGTAGACCTGGTCGTTGCGCGCCTCGTCGATGCGCGGCGCCTGGCTGGTGGGGCCGATGAACATGCCGCTGAACAGATAACTCAGCGACGGATGGTTGTGCCAGTAGGTCAGCAGGCTGGCCAGCACATCGGGCCGGCGCAGAAAGGGGCTGTCGGCGGGTGTCGCGCCGCCCAACACAAAGTGGTTGCCGCCGCCGGTGCCGGTGTGGCGGCCGTCGAGCATGAACTTCTCGGTCGACAGCCTGGTGCGGTGGGCCGCGTCGTAGAGGAACTCGGTGTGGTCCACGAGTTCGGTCCAGTTGTGCGCCGGATGGATGTTGACTTCGATGACACCGGGGTCGGGTGTCACCGCGAGTGTCTTCAGCCGCGCGTCACGCGGCGGCGGGTAGCCCTCGATGACGATCTTCACACCTTGCTCGACGCAGGTGGCCTCGATGGCGGCCAGCAGTTCGAGGTAGTCCTCCAGATGCTGCAGCGGCGGCATGAAGAGGTACATGACGCCGCTCTTGCCGCCATGCTGGCTTTCCGCCTTCGGACCGTTGCCGCGCTGCGGGTCGCGCACCTCGACACACAGCGCCGTGCGTGTCAGCCAGCCGGCCGATTGCTGGCGCTCGGGATAGGTGTCCGGCGCCACCGGGTGCGGTGTCATCGGGTGGTGCGGCGGTGTCTGGCCGTCGCCCGGACCGACGTCGGCAGCCGCTGCGCCCGGCACCTGCAGGGCCACCTGGCCACCTTCGGCAAAACCGCGGCCTTCGGCATGGGCGTCGTAACCGCGGATCTGGCTGCGCAGCAAGGCGGCCGCAGGCAGCGGCGCCTGGGGTGCAAACGGGTCCTGCTCGATCAGTTGCTGCCGCTCGCCGCTGGTGGCCCAGGGCAGTGAATCCAGCGGCAGCCGGTAGCCCATCGGCGAATCGCCGGGGATCAGGTACAGCCGGTCGTCGCGGAAGAACCAGGGCCCGGTGATCCAGGCCGGGCCCGTGGTGCCGGTCAGCCATTCCTTGCGCAGCGGCAGCAGGTAGCCGACAACGGCATCCAGCCCCTGCTGGAACACACGGCGCAGCCGCGCGCGCTCGAGTTCGTCGTCGAGATTCGACTTGAACGGATCGACGTTGACCGGCAGCCGGCGTTCGCGCCACAGGTAGTAGAACGTGTCCTCGTAGCCCGGCTGCACGTACTTCGGATCAAGCTTCAGCCTGCGTGTCAGCGCGGCGATGAAGGCCTGCGCGTCGGCGCTGGTGTAGCGGTGGGTCTCGCGCTCGTCGGCGAACAGCGACGGGTCGTTCCAGATCGGCTGGCCGTCGGCGCGCCAGCCGATCGTCAGCGCCCAGCGCGGCAGCTGTTCACCGGGGTACCACTTGCCCTGGCCGAAGTGCAGGAAACCACCCTGCCCGTACTTGGCCAGCAGCCGGTGCACGAGCTCGGTGGCGAAACCACGTTTGGTCGGTCCCAGCGCGTCGGTGTTCCACTCGGCGCCGTCGCGGTCGTCGACCGACACGAAGGTCGGCTCGCCACCCTGGGTCAGCCGCACGTCCTGGTCTTTCAACTGCTGGTCGACGGCATGGCCCAGGTCGACGATGGCCTGCCACTGGCCATCGCTGTAGGGCATCGTCACGCGCGGCGACTCGTAGATGCGCGTGATCTGCATGTGGTGCGAGAACTCGACCTCGCTTTCGTCGACGGCACCGCTCACCGGCGCTGCGCTCGACGGCTCTGGCGTGCAGGCCACCGGGATGTGGCCTTCGCCGGCCAGCAGGCCCGAGGTCGGGTCGAAGCCGATCCAGCCGGCGCCGGGCAGGAAGACCTCGCACCAGGCATGCAGATCGGTGAAGTCGACCTCGGTGCCCGAGGGGCCGTCCAGGCTCTTCACGTCGGGCTTCAGCTGAATCAGGTAACCCGAGACGAAGCGCGCAGCCAGCCCCAGGTGGCGCAGCGTCTGCACCAGCAACCAGCCGGTGTCGCGGCAGGACCCCGAGAGGTTGGTCAGCGTGACTTCGGGTGTCTGCACACCCGGTTCCATGCGGATCAGGTAGCCGATCTCGTGCTGCAGGCGCTGGTTCAGGCCGACCAGGAAGTCGATCGTGCGCTGCTCCGTGCGCGGGATGCTGTCGACGAAGGCCTTGAACTTCGGTGTCAGCGCGCCCTTGGCCAGGTAGGGCAGCAGTTCCTGCTTCAGCTCGGGGCCGTAGTCGAACGGGAACTTCTCGGCCTCGGGTTCGAGGAAGAAGTCGAAGGGGTTGTAGACCGACATCTCGGCCACCAGGTCCACCGTGACCTTGAACTCCGTCGTCTTTTCCGGGAACACCAGCCGCGCCAGGTGGTTGGCGAACGGGTCCTGCTGCCAGTTGATGAAGTGGTTGCCGGGCTCGATGCGCAGCGAATAGCTGACGATGGGCGTGCGGCAATGCGGCGCCGGCCGCAGGCGCACGACCTGCGGCGACAGGCCGACGCGGCGGTCGTAGCGGTAGTGCGTGACGTGGTTCAGCGCGACGTGGATGGACACTTCCTGGGCTCCTGGGCGGTGATGGGCGCCGGCTTGCAATCTCCGGGCCACCAAAGCCCTGGTCAGGGCGGTCCGGCCGACGCTGGATGATGCCAGTAACGGCGCCGCAGCTGCCGCTCGCAAACCGCAGGGCCACCGTCGGCCGGCAGCGTGGCGGCGCCGCAGCGGTCGCTGCGCAGCAC
>JBASTF010000620.1:0-3268 GCA_049274755.1 Rubrivivax sp.
GTGCGCTGCGCGCCAGCGAGACGCTGTTCCGCTCGCTGTGGGAAACGACCAACGACGCCGTGCTCATCGTCGGCACGGACCACGGCATCCGCTTTGCCAACCCGGCGGCGCACCAGCTGTTCGGCCATGCGCCCGGCAGCCTGGTCGGCCAGCCACTGTGCCTGGTGCAGCCCGAACGCCTGCACCAGGCCCACCGCGACGGCGTTGCACGCTACATGCACGAGGGCAGACGCAGGCTCGACTGGCAGGGCACCGAGATCGTCGCCCGCCATGCCCAGGGCCACGAGTTCCCGATGGAGATCCGCTTTGCCGAATTCGAACTCGGCGGCGAACGCCACTTCGTCGGCTTCCTGCGCGACATCACCGAACGCAAACGTGCCGAGCAGGCCATCCTCGACGCCAACACCCGGCTCGAGCAACGGGTGCTGGAACGCACGCAGGCCTTGTCCGACGCCAACCAGCGCCTGCTGGAACTGGACCGGCTGAAGTCGCAGTTCCTGGCGACGATGAGCCATGAGCTGCGCACGCCGCTGAACTCCATCCTCGGCTTCAGCGGCCTGCTGCTGAACGGCAGGCCGGGGCCGCTGACGGCCGAGCAGCGGCGGCAGATCGGCTTCGTGCAGAGCTCGGGCCAGCACCTGCTCGCACTGATCAACGACCTGCTGGACCTGTCGCGCATCGAGGCCGGCCGCATGGAGGTGGCCGACGAGGCCCTGGACTTCAGCGCCCTGGCCGCCGAGGTGCTGGCCCAACTGCAGCCGCTGGCCGATGCCAAGGGTCTGGCGCTGCAGCTCGAGGTGCCGCCTGGCCTGGCCACACGCGGCGACCGGCGCAAGCTCTACCAGGTGCTGCTGAACCTGGTGGGCAACGGCATCAAGTTCACCGCCACCGGCTCGGTGCGGCTGCAGGCCGGCGCCGAGGCCGGCAGCCTGCGGCTGCAGGTGCAGGACACCGGCATCGGCATCGCCCCCGAACACCTGGCACGTGTCTTCGATGCCTTCCAGCAGGTGGACGGCGCGCTGAACCGCGTGCACGAAGGCACGGGCCTGGGCCTGTACCTGTGCCGCAAGCTGGTGGCCCTGATGGGCGGCAGCATCGCCGTGACCAGCACGCCGGGCCGCGGCTCCTGCTTCAGCGTGACGCTGCCGCTGCGGCCTTGACGCTGCTGGGCCGGCGCACCAGCACCGTGCCGCGGCCGACGACGCAGGCCTTGCCGGCGACGCTGGCCGTGCCGTCGACATGGCCGATGAAGCCGCCGCGGCTGGTGCTGCGCTCGATCTCGCTGACGCGCCAGACGATGCGGATGTCCTGCTCGGCGAACACCGGCGACTTGAACGCGAAGTTGAAGTTCAGGCACAGCATTTCGCGCGGCACGCCGTCGTCGCTGCGCGAGAAGTGCGAGGCCACCAGGCCCATCATGCGCGAGGCCGTCTGCTGGCCGCTGGCGATGATCTCGCCGAAGCTGGCGCGTTCGGCAGCCTGGCGGTCGTGGTGCAGCGGGTTGGCGTCGCCGGTGAGGCTGGCGAAGGCGGTGATCTCGTCGCGGGTGTAGCGCACGAGGGCCTGCATCTGCTCGCCTTCGCTGATCAGCGGCGTGGCGGTGACCTTGCTGTCCATGTTCAGGCGCTTGTTGTCGGTTTGGCGCCCAGCAGGCGCAGGGCCAGCGCGACAAAGAGCAGGCCTCCCAGCCCGCCCAGCCAGCGCCGGATGTTGCCTGGTGCGTGCCAGCGCGCGAGCCGCGCCGCCAATGCCACCAGGGCCAGCAGGAACAAGCTGCTTTGCAGCACGAACCAGGTGCCGAGCAGCAGGAAGGACAGCGTCTTCTGCGGCGACGCGGCCGGCACGAACTGCGGCAGGAAGGCCAGGAAAAACAGCGCCACCTTGGGGTTCAGCACGTTGGTGACGAGGCCGCTGCGGAAGTCGGCCCAAGCCGAACGCCGGCCGGCGTCGGCAGCGGCTTCTGCAACCGCACCGCCACCGCGCCAGGCCTGCAGCAGCATCGTCCCGCCCAGCCAGGCCAGGTAGGCCGCACCGGCCCACTGGATGCCGACAAAGGCCTGCGGATGCACGGCCAGCAGCGCCGCCAGCCCGAAGGCCGCAGCCAGCGCATGCAGCACGCAGCCGGCGTTGATGCCCAGCGCCGCCGCAACGCCGGCACGTGCCCCGCTCTGCAGCGTGCGCGACAGCGTCAGCAGCAGGTCCACACCTGGCGTGGCGTTGAGCACGAAGACGGCGGCTGCAAACAGCAGTGCCGTGTCGCCCGTGGGCAGAAGCGCCTGGCCTGCCATCGTCAGAGCAGTTCCAGCGCCATCGCCGTGGCTTCGCCGCCACCGATGCACAGCGCCGCGACGCCCCGCTTCCTGCCCTGCTTCTTCAGCGCCCCGAGCAGCGTGACGACGATGCGGGCACCCGAAGCGCCGATCGGGTGGCCCAGCGCGCAGGCGCCGCCGTGCACGTTGACGATCTCGTGCGCCAGCTTGAACTCGGCCATCGCCGCCATCGTCACCGCGGCGAAGGCCTCGTTGACCTCCCACAGGTCCACCTGGCCGGGCAACCAGCCGGCCTTTTGCAGCACCTTGTGAATCGCGCCCACCGGCGCCGTCGTGAACCAGTCCGGCGCCTGCGCATGCACGGCATGGCCGGCGATGCGCGCCACCGGCTTCAGCCCCAGCTGCGTGGCCGTGCTTTCGCGCACCATCACCAGGGCCGCCGCGCCGTCGCTGATGCTCGACGAGGTGGCGGCGGTGATCGTGCCGTCCTTCTTGAACGCCGGCTTCAGGCCCGGGATCTTGTCGAGCTTGGCCTTGAAGGGCTGTTCGTCGAACTTGACGACGGTGTCGCCGGCCCCCGCGGCCGCAGCCGCGGACGGCTGCTTCGCGGCCAGCGTGACCGGCGCGATCTCCCAGGCGAAGCTGCCGTCTTCGTTGGCCTGCTTCGAGCGCTGCGTCGAGGCGATGGCGAACTGGTCTTGCGCTTCGCGGCTGAACTGGTACTTGGCCACACATTGTTCGGCGAACACACCCATGGCCTTGCCACGTTCGTAGGCGTCTTCCAGGCCGTCCAGCGCCATGTGGTCGTACATCGCCGTGGCACCGTACTTCACGCCCTTGCGTGCAAACATCAGGTGCGGCGCGTTGCTCATGCTTTCCATGCCGCCGGCGACGACGACGTTGGCACTGCCGGCCAGCAGCATGTCGTGGCCGAACATCGCCGCACGCATGCCCGAGCCGCACATCTTGCTCAGCGTCACGGCGCCGCTGCTGTCGGG
>JBASTF010000621.1:0-1726 GCA_049274755.1 Rubrivivax sp.
CTGCTGCGCAGCCCCGAGCTGCGGCGGCGCTACCTGGCGCATCTGCAGACGCCCGACGACAAGTCCACGCCCGACCCCTTCGACGCCGGCGCCGACCCGCTGGACCCGCTGCTGCGCGACGAGCGCCAGCGCCTCGTCGTCGACGTCATCGCCGGCACCTCGGCCGGCGGCATCAACGGCATCTTCCTGGCCAAGGCCCTGGCCAACGGCGAGGCCTTTGCGCCGCTGAAGAACCTGTGGATCCAGGAAGGCGACATCGCCGCGCTGCTGAACGACGACCAGTCCTGGACCGAGGAGATCGTGTTTGCGAAGCGCGCAGCGCCACCGAACTCGCTGCTGAACAGCGACCGCATGTACCTGAAGCTGCTGCATGCGATGCAGGCCATGCGCAGCGACAAGCCCGCCGTCATCGGCCAGGGCGAATCGGCGCTGTCCGACGAGATCGACCTCTTTGTCACCACCACCGACATCCGCGGCACCGTGGTGCCGATCCGGCTGTTCGACAACGTCGTCTACGAAAAGCGGCACAAGCAGGTCTACCACTTCAACTACGTCGGCGCCGCCGGCCGTGCGCTGGCCAACGACTTCCGCCCCGACAACCTGGCCCTGCTGGCTTTCAGCGCACGCTGCACCTCGTCCTTCCCCTTTGCCTTCGAGCCGATGCAGGTGGCCGACGCGGTGCGCCTGGCCCAGGCCGGGCCGAACCCGGCAACGGTGAAGCTGGAGGACTGGAAACCCTTTTTCGGCGGCCTGGCCAGCAGGGAACTGGCCGGCGAAGCCTGGCAGCGGCGGGCCTTCGGCGACGGCGGCTATCTCGACAACAAACCCTTCAGCTACGCGGTGGAGGCCTTGTCGTGGCGGCTGTCCTCGGTGCCGATCGAGCGCAAGCTGATCTATGTGGAGCCGGCGCCGGCCCACCCCGAGCGCGAGGCGCAGGACAGCAGCGAAAAGCCCGACGCGATCGAAAACGCCGTCGCGGCGCTGACCAAGATCCCGCAGTACGAGACCATCCGCGAAGACCTGGAAGCGGTGCTGAAACGCAACCGCCGCATCGAACGTGTCGAGCGCATCGTGCGCAAGGTCGAGTCCGACGTCGATGCGATGCCCGGCGAGCCCTTCGACCGCGTGATGATCCGCCGCGGCGAGCAGGGCGAAGACCGCGCCGAGGTGCCCGACTGGAGCACACTCGACCTGGGCGGCATGATCGCCTGCTACGGCGCCGCCTTCCTGCCCTACTGGCGCCTGCGGCTGACGACGGTGAGCGACGACCTCGCCGACCGCATGGCCGACCGCTGGGGCGTGGACCGCCGCTCCGACCGCATGTATGCGATGCGCGCCCTGGTGCGCGCCTGGCGTGAGCGCGCCTACTACGAGCACAAGGCCGAAGACAGCAGCGGCCAACGCAGCTCGATCAACGCCTTCGTCGCGGTCTACGACATCAAGTACCGTGTGCGCCGCGCCGGCTTCCTGCTGCGCCGCACCCACATGCTGCTGCGGCTGGCGCAGCGCTGGCTGCAGCCCGGTGCCGACTGGCCGGCCGAAAGCGACAGCGAACGTGGGCTGCGCGAGCGCCTGGAAAAACGTGTCGACGGCTTCTCGACGATGCGGGCCCAGGCCTGGCACGACGCACTGCTGGTGCTGCGCGACCAGCTGGCGCTGGCCCAGGTGGAACTGCGCCGCCTGGCCTGGCCGCCCGGCGCCGGCAGCGAGCGCAGCGGCAGCGAGC
>JBASTF010000622.1:0-1678 GCA_049274755.1 Rubrivivax sp.
GGCAGCGGGCGCGTGCGGCGCAGCAGCGCGCGGATGCGCGCTTCGAGCTCGGGGAAGTCGAAGGGCTTGCTCAGGTAGTCGTCGGCGCCGGCGTTGAGGCCAGCGACACGGTCGTCCAGGCCGTCCAGCGCCGTCAGCACCAGCACCGGCAGCGCCGGCTTCGCGACACGGGCGTTTTTCAGCACCGTCAGCCCGTCGACCATCGGCAGCCCGATGTCCAGCACGGCGGCATCGAAGTCCTGCTTGGCCAGCAGATAGTCCGCGACGGCGCCGTTGGGCGCATGTTCCACCTGGAAGCCGGCATGCTCGAACTGCGCCACCAGGGCGTCGGCGAGGATGGCGTCGTCTTCGGCGAGCAGCAGGCGCATCGCGCCAGCTTAACGGCTTAGTGTTGTCTTAACACTAGGGCTTTCAGCACTCGACGATGTTCACCGCCAGGCCGCCGCGCGCCGTTTCCTTGTACTTGGTCATCATGTCGGCGCCGGTTTCGCGCATGGTCTTGATCACCTGGTCCAGGCTGACGAAGTGCGTGCCGTCGCCGCGCAGCGCCATGCGTGCGGCGTTGATGGCCTTCACCGAGGCGATGGCGTTGCGCTCGATGCAGGGAATCTGCACCAGGCCGCCGACGGGGTCGCAGGTCAGGCCCAGGTGGTGCTCCATGCCGATCTCGGCGGCGTTTTCCACCTGCGCCGGCGTGCCGCCCATCACCGCGCACAAGGCGCCGGCGGCCATCGAACAGGCCACGCCCACCTCGCCCTGGCAGCCGACCTCGGCGCCGCTGATGCTGGCGTTTTCCTTGTAGAGGATGCCGATGGCTGCGGCGGTGAGCAGGAAGTCGATGACACCAGCGTCGCTGGCGCCGGGCACGAAGCGGCTGTAGTAGTGCAGCACGGCCGGCACGATGCCGGCCGCGCCATTGGTCGGCGCCGTGACGACACGGCCGCCGGCGGCGTTTTCCTCGTTGACGGCCAGTGCGTAGAGGTTCACCCAGTCCAGCACCTGCAGCGGGTCGCGCAGCGCAGCCTCGGGGTGGGCGGTCAGCGCCGTCTTCAGCGCCGCGGCGCGGCGCTTGACCTTGAAGCCGCCGGGCAGGGTGCCCTGGGCGGCGCAGCCGCGGGTCACGCAGTCCTGCATCACACGCCAGATCTTCAGCAGGCCGGCGTCGATCTCGGTGTCGCTGCGCCAGTGGCCTTCGTTGCGCCGCATCAGCCCGGCGATGCTGCAGCCCTGCTGCTGCGTCAGCGCCAGCAGTTCGGCACCGCTGTGGAAGGGGTGAGGAAGCACCGTGGTGTCGGGTGCGATGACCTTCTGCTTCGCGCCATCGGCCGCCACCTCGTCGCTGACGACGAAGCCGCCGCCCACCGAGTAGTAGGCACGTTCGCCGAGCAGCACGCCGTCAGCGGCGAAGGCCGAGAAACGCATGCCGTTGGCGTGGAAGGGCAATGTCTCGCGGCGGTGGAACTTCAGGTCGGTTTTTTCGTTGAAGTCCACGCCATGCTGGCCCAGCAGCTCGATGCGGCCCTGGCTGCGCATCGCCGCCAGCAGGCCGGGCACGGCGTCGACATCCACGGTGTCGGGTTCGTGCCCGGCCAGGCCCAGCAGCACGGCCTTGTCGCTGCCATGGCCCTTGCCGGTGGCGCCCAGGCTGCCGTACAGCTGCGACAGCACACGCGTGGTC
>JBASTF010000623.1:0-3838 GCA_049274755.1 Rubrivivax sp.
CGCGGTGGCGGTGGCATCCAGGCGCAATGCCACGGCGAAGTGCACCGGCGTCAGCGCCAGGTCGTCGGTCATCAGTGAGGCCTGTTCCAGCACGTTGCGCAGTTCGCGGATGTTGCCTGGCCAGGCCTGCTGCGCCAGCAGGTCCAGCGCCTCGCCCGACAACGCCTTGTGCGGCAGGCCGCTGCGGCGTGCGATGTCGTCGGCGAGTGCATCGACCAGGGCTTCCAGGTCCTGCAGCCGCTCACGCAGCGGCGGCAGCCGGATCGGCAGCACGTTGAGGCGGTAGTACAGGTCGGCGCGGAAGCTGCCGGCGGCGACCATGGCCTCCAGGTCGCGGCTGGTCGCGGCGACGATGCGCACGTCCACGCGTTCGACGCGGTTGCTGCCCAGTGGCTCGATCTCCTGTTCCTGCAGCGCACGCAGCAGCTTGGCCTGCAGCGCCAGCGGCATGTCGCCGATCTCGTCGAGAAACAGCGTGCCGCCGTCGGCGAGCTTGAACTTGCCGTCGCGGCCCTTGCGGTCGGCACCGGTGTAGGCGCCGGGTGCCACGCCGAAGAACTCGGCCTCGAGCAAGGTGTCGGGCACGGCGGCGATGTTGACGCCGACAAAGGGCCGGGCCGCGCGCCGGCTGGCGGCATGGATGGCATGGGCCAGCAACTCCTTGCCGGTGCCGGTTTCGCCCAGCAGCAGCACGGTGCTGTCGGTGACGGCGACACGCCGCGCCTGGCGCTTGACCTCCAGCGCCGCCGGGCTGGCGCCGATGAAGCTGGCGATCGTGTACTTGGGCCGCCGCTGGTTGCCGCGTTCGGCGGCCAGTTGCCGGCGGGTGTCGTCGAGCTCGTGCTGCAGCTGGCTGAACTTCGCGATCAGCGGCTGCATCGTCGTTTCCGGATGGTCCAGCAGCACCATGCCGAAGGCGCCGATGACGTTGCCCTGTTCGTCCTTCAGCGGCAGCCGGCTGACGAGAAAGGTTCCAGCATGGTTGCTGAGCAGGTCGATGAGGATGGGCTGGCCGGTGTCCACCACCTGGGCCATCAGCGTGTTCGGCACCACCTCCTCGACACGCCGGCCGACGAAGTCGCTCTCGGCATGGCCCAGCGCCGGCAGGAAACGTTTGTAGCCTTCGCTGATCCAGACGATGCGGTGTTCGCGGTCGATGACCATCGTGCCCATCGCCGTGTTGGCGAAGGTGTCGAACATGCTTTGCGCGGCCAGCTTCAGCACCTGGTCGGCGTCCAGACGCAGCGGTGCGGGATGTTCGGGCGGGGTGACCATGGGGGCACTTTACTGTGCACGCCGCTTCGCTAGCATCGTGGCGGTTCACCAGGGAGACCCACAAGATGACAAGGTTCGACATCCACCGCCGCGCTGTCGCCGGCCTGCTGCTGGCCACCGCCTGCGGCCTGGCTGCGGCACAGCCAGCCACCCCCCGCTCCTACGCCGTGCTCTCTGAATTCGCACGCGAGATCAACGTCGTCACGTTCCAGGAGTCCACAGGCACACGCCTGAACAACAACCTGCGCACCAGCATGCCGATGCCGAACGGCGCGCTGGACAAGGTGGCCCTGGTGGCCACGCGGACGGCGGTGCAGAAGGCCGAGCCGGGCGCCGGCCTGTGGCTGATCGCGCCGCTGGACACCGATTTGTTCCCGCCGACCCAGGTGTTCAGCGAAGGCACGGTGCTGAAGCTGCCGGAGGACGTGGCCGGCGAGATGAAGAAGCGGGGGCACACACATCTGCTGCTGTTGACGCGGCTGCGCGCAGAGGCCGAGCTGAAGGCGCTGCGCAGCAGCGAAGGGACCGGGCCACTCGAAGGTCTGGGCTTTTTCGTCGACCGTGTCACCGCGGGCAGAAACGCCGACACCGGTCAGTTCAGCACCGGCTTTCTCGCGCCCTACATGCACGCGCGGGTGATCCTGGTCGACGCCGCCAGCGGACGCGTCGTCGGCATCCAGCGCATCAAGCACAGCGTCGTCTATTCCACGGCACGCGCCGAGATCAAGAGCACGGACGCCTGGGACGTGATGAAACCCGACGAGAAGGTGCGCTACCTCGCCAACATGATCGAACGCGAGATCGGCACGGCCGTGCCGGCCCTGCTGAACGCCACGCGCTGAGATCGACTCCGGGGAAAACTCCGGGGTCCGCCTCTTCGTAATTATGTGATGATGATCTTGTGGTCGATCCCATCCCATTGCGCGGCACTTCGCTGCACGACGGCGTCGCGGCGCGGCTGCGGGCCATGGTCTTCGATGGCCAGCTGGCCCCGGGGCAGTGGATCGACGAAAAGCTGCTGGCCGAACGCTGGCAGGTCAGCCGCACGCCGCTGCGCGAAGCGCTGAAGGTGCTGGCCGCCGAAGGCCTGGTGGAACTGGTGCCGCACCGGGGCTGCCGTGTCATCGAACTGACCGAGGCCGATGCCGACGCGCTGTTCCCGGTGATGGCCTTGCTGGAAGGCCGCTGCGCCTTCGAAGCCGCAAAAAAAGCCGGCGACGACGACCTGCGCACGCTGCGCCGCCTGCACGACGACCTGGAACGCCATGCCGCGGCCCATGACATCGACGGCTACTACCGCGCCAACCACGTTTTCCACTCGCAGGTGCAGGCACTGGCGCAGAACCGCTGGCTGGACCGCAGCACCGGCGACCTGCGCCGCTTCATGCGCCTGATGCGCGGCCGCCAACTGGCGCTGCCGGGGCGCATCGACGCGTCGATCAACGAACACCGCGTGCTGATCGACGCCTTCGAACAGCGTGACGCCGCACGTGCCGAACGTGCGATGCACGACCACCTGATGGCCCAGCTGGTGGCCTTGAAGAAGCTGCGCCAGGTCGAGGCGACGACCACAAACGAGGACCGCCATGCTCGATGAACTGCGCGAGGCCGCGGCGCGGCAGCGCGAGAAGCGCATGCAGCAGCTGCTGCGGCTGGGCAGCAAGCGCCTGCTGTCGGAACGCGGCGAGATGAACGGCCTGCCGCTGGCGCGTGAACTCATCGAGCGCCTGGACGCCGTCGCCGACGAGCAGCTCGACGACTTCTTCGAGCACCTGGCCCGCGACCTCAGCCCCGAGCCGCAGGCCGTGCTGAAGCTGGCCCAGGCCTATGCACAAGAGCCCGACGCAGCGACGCTGATCGCACTGACGCATGCCGTCGAGCCGCCGCGCCAGGAACTGCTGCGGCGACTGAACCGCACACCCGGCGGCACCGCAGCCGTGCTGCGGCTGCGCCGCGCACTGCTGCACCGCTTGCCCAGGCGCCCCGACCTGGCGGCACTGGAAGATGACTTCCTGCACCTGCTGTCCTCGTGGTTCAACCCGGGTTTCCTGCGCATGAAACGTGTGGACTGGAACTCGCCGGCACAGCTGCTGGAAAAGATCATCCTGCACGAAGCCGTGCACCAGATCGATGGCTGGGACGACCTGCGCCGCCGTCTGCAGCCCGACCGCCGCTGCTTCGCGTTTTTCCACCCGCAGCTGCCGGACGAGCCCTTGATCTTTGTCGAGGTGGCCTTGTTGCCCGAGATGCCCGAACGCATCGCGCCGCTGATCGACAAGGGCGCCACGCCGCTGCCCGCCGAACGTTTCCGCGTCGCGGCCTTCTACAGCATCAGCAACTGCGAACCCGGGCTGCGCGGGGTTTCGCTGGGCAACTTCCTGATCAAGCAGGTGGCCGAACAGCTGCAGAAGGAACTGCCGCGGCTGAAGACCTTTTGCACGCTGTCGCCGATGCCCAGGTTCGCCGCCTGGCTGAAAGCCGAGCCCGACTTCGCCACCCTGCCCGGCATCGGCCGCGCCGCGGCGCAGCGGCTGCAGGCGGCGCAGGCCACGCTGCTGGCGGC
>JBASTF010000624.1:0-6967 GCA_049274755.1 Rubrivivax sp.
CAGCACACGCGCCTGCTCACGCTCGGCATCGCCAGCGGCTTCGGGCCGGGCCTGGGCCAGCAGCGCGCGGGCCTTCCAGTAGACCCAGGCATCGCTGCGCTGCTCGGCCGGGCTCATCGCGGCGATGGCCTGCTGCACCAGGTTCCAGCGGTCCGGCACATCAGCCCGCAGCGCGGCCCGCACCTGCCAGGCCAGCACGTCGTCGGACCAGCCATGGTCGCGGCCTTCGGGCAGCGCACGCCAGGCCGTGCGGTAATGGCCCAGGGCCTCGGGCATCAGCTTGAAGGCGGCCTGCTTGGCGGTGACGGCCCAGGCCAGCGGCGCGCGGCCGGGGCCCAGCCGGCGTGCCCAGGTGTTTTGCAGCTGCTCGGCGGCGGCGGCGGGGTCGGCGGCGGCCAGGCGCATCACGGCGATCAGCGCCAGATCCGGGTTCGCCGGCTTTTTCGCCAGCACCTTGTCGGGCTTGTCGAAGATCTCGGCCACCGCCTGTGCCGTGGCCGGCCCCAGCACACCGGCAGCGGCCTTGCCGGCCCGCGGGCGGCCGAACTCGGCGGTGACGCGCACCATGGCCCAGACGTCCTCGGGCTTGAAGCGGCCGGCGTCGAGCAGGGTGCTGGCCAGCAGCGTGCAGCCGTCGTCGGGTTCCCGTTGTGCGGCCCAGGTGCTGCGTGCCGCGGCGGCCACGTCCTGGCCGGCCAGATGCTGGGTCAGCAACTGGTAGCAGGTGACCTCACGGTCGTCGTTCATCTGGAAACGCGGCATGTCACGCTGGAAGTTCTCCCAGTCGCGGCGGCGGCCCAGTTCCAGCAGCCAGTCGTTGCGCAGCCGGTCTTCGACATAGGTGCCGGCCCAGCGTGTGTAAAAGCCCTCGACCTCGGCGGCCGTGGCTTCGTTGAGGCGGTTGCCCAGTTCCCAGTAGTCGACCCAGGAGGCCAGCGGATGTTTGGCGAAGTTGACGGCGGTGCGCAGCACGTCCAGGCGCAGCCGGTCTTTCTTGCGCAGCGCCTCGCGGGCTTCGACCACCAGGTCGTCGGTGCTCTGCGCGGCCAGCGGCGGCGGCACCAGCGCGGCCAGCAGGGCCAGCAGGGCCGGAGCAGCGAGGCGGGACTTCATGGGTCGAATTTAGCGCAGCGGCCTGGCCATTTCAGCCGTCTGGTCAGCCAGTGCCTGGCGCGTGGCCGCGGCCTGGGCCAGCACCCAGTCTTCGAAGGCTGCCAGTTCGGCGCGTTCACGCCGCGCCGGCCAGCGCACCAGCCAGTAGGCAAAGGGGCTGGTGATGCGGCCGGCCGGGCCGAAGGGTTCGACCAGTTCACCCCGCGCCAGCGATTCGCCCACCAGGGCCAGCCGCGCCAGCGCCACTCCCTGGCCGGCCAGCGCGGCCTGGATCTGCTGGTAGGTGAAGTTCAGGTACAGCCAGCCGCGCGGCTCCAGCTGCGGCGGGCCTTTCAGCCGCAGCCAGGTGCGCCAGCTGAGGTATTCGACGCTGGGCAGCGGCGAGTCTTCTTCGAGCAGCGTGTGCCAGGCCAGGTCGGACGGTGTCGTCAGCCCACGCAGCGCCGGGCTGGCCACCGGCGTCAGCACCTCGCCGAACAGCAGCGTCGAGCCGGGTGGTGCCTCGTCGGGGTGGCAGTAGCGCAGCGCCAGGTCGAGCTCGGGGTCGTCGGGGTCGGCGATCTGGTCGTTGGCCGAGATGCGGATGTCGATGCCGGGGTTGGCATGCTGGAACTCCTGCAGCCGCGGCAGCAGCCACAGCGAGGCAAACGACGCGAAGGTGGTCAGCCCCACCTGCTGGCGGCCCCGTGCAGTGCGGATCTGCCGCACCGTCGCGTCCAGCCGGTCCAGCAGCGGCGCCACGGTGCGCAGCAAGGCGTCGCCGGCGCCCGTCAGCTCGACATGGCGGGTGCCGCGCAGGAACAGCGGCGCGCCGAGTTCGTCTTCCAGCGTGCGGATCTGCCGGCTGATGGCCGGCTGCGTGAGGTGCATTTCCTCGGCCGCGGCACGGAAGCTCAGCCGCCGCGCCACCGCCTCGAAGGCACGCAGCGCGCCGACGGCGAGCGGCCGGTGGCGGGTCCGATTCATGCCGATAGTTTATCAATGTCGACGCCAATCGTGATTGGACCCCGACCCCTGTGCTGCCGAAAATACCTGCACCAACCTGTAGAAGCCGAGGTTCCAGATGTCCACCGCTGCCATGACGAGTTCGCATCAAAGCGCGCCCTGGGAATGGACGCTGGAGGCCCAAGCCGCGACCCGGCTGCCGGCCCTGCCGCAGCTGCGCTGGCTGCATGTGACGGCCGGCCGCGTGTGGCTGACGCGCACCGGCGCCGGGCTGGAAGGTGGCGACGTCTGGCTGGACGCCGGCGAGCGCCACGCGCTGCCGGCTGGCAGCGAATGGGTGGTGGAATGCTGGCCCGAAGCCAAGCTGTCGCTGCTGGAAGCGGCGCCGCAGCCAACGGCGCAGCACAAGCTCAGCGCGCCGGTCTGGGGCCGCGCTTTCGTGCCGGTGCTGCGCGCGGCTTGACCCGGGGTTTGGCGGCGGGCTTGGCTGCCTTGGCAGCCAGCGCCGCCTGCACCGCCAGCCGCGCCCAGGGCGCCATCAGCGCCGGGGACTCCATCGCCTCGGCCGGTGCCGACCAGTAGCCCAGCGCGACCGCGTTGTTCTGGCGGTCGTAGACAAAAGGCTCACAGCCTTCGGCTTCGAAATGGGGTCGCAACTCGGCATTGGTTTTCAGGAACAGGCGGTCGAAGGCGATGATGGCGATGAACAAGTCGTCGAGGTACAGCCCGTGGCCGCCGAACATCCGCTTGGCGCGCACGCTGCCCAGCGGCGACAGCAGTTCGATGCAGTGGTCCACGAGGCTGGCGGTGTGCATGGGCGCGAGTCTAGGCCTCACAATCGCGGCATGAGCCTGCCGTTCAACCTGTCGCTGGAGCCCTCACGCGACAAGAAGCTGCTGCGCAAGCAGCTCCAGGCCGAGCGCCAGTCGCTGGTGGACCGCCACCAGCGGTCGGTGCATCTGCAGGAAGTGCTGCGGGTGTGGCTGGTGGGTCGCCAGGAAAGCACCATCGGCGCCTACTGGCCGATCAAGGGCGAGTTCGACGCGCTGCCGGCGCTGTACCGCTGGAGCGAAGGTGGCCCCGAGCGCCGCATCGGCCTGCCGGTGATCGACCGCGAGACCAAGCAGCTCGACTTCCACGTCTGGTACCCGGGCTGCCCGATGGAAGAAGACGCCTACGGCATTCCCAAGCCCAAGGACACCGAACGTTTCCAGCCGCAGTTGCTGCTGGTGCCCTGTGTCGGCTTCGGCCCAGGTGGCCTGCGCCTGGGTTATGGCGGCGGCTTCTACGACCGCACGCTGGCCGCCATCACCCCCAGCCCGGTGACGGTGGGTGTGGGTTATGCCCACGGCTTCGTGCCCTGGCTGGAAGCCGAGGCCCACGACGTGCCGCTGGACGTGGTGCTCACCGAAGATGGTGTGCACTGGCAGCGGCCCGAAATCTGAAGCTCAGAAGCGCTTGCCGATGCCCACGCTGTAGAGCCAGGGGTCGACCTTGAACTTGCCGACCTCGGTGCCGAACGAGGACACCGCGGTTGCGATCTGCAGCTTCTTCAGGTCGGCATTGAACAGCCAGCCGCCGCCCAGCGGCACGTCGACGCCGGCGCCCAGGGCCAGGCCGAAGCTGTTTTTCTTGACCGTCGGCTGCAGCGCGGCGGCCACGGCCGGGCTGAACTCCACGTCGGAGAAGCGGGTGTAGTTCAGGCCCGCGCCGACATAAGGCCGCACCGGCAGGCCGCTGAAGTGGTACTGGACGGACAGTGTCGGCGGCAGGTGCTTCAGCGAACCGATGTCGCTGCCGTTGGCGCGGATCGTGTGTTTCTGCGGGTAGGTCAGCACCAGTTCCAGCGCCAGGTTGGGCGTCAGGAAGTAGCTGACGTCGAATTCGGGAAAGGTCTTGTTGTTGACCGTCAGCTTCAGCCCGGTGCTGTCCTTGTTCGCCGAATCCAGGTACAGCGCACGGGCGCGCACGATCCAGTCGCCCTTGTCCTGCGCCCGCGCCTGCAGCGCCGGCAGCAGCGCGGCGGCGGCCACGGCCAGGGTGATCCAGGGTTTGTTGTTGTAGTTCTGCATGTCTGTCGACTCCTTGTGTTCTGCAAGATGGGCCACATGGCCTGCAGGCATTGAACGGGAGCGACGGTGCGGCGATCTTGCGCCGCAGCAAAAGCAAAAGCCGCGGCACCCCACAGGCGCCGCGGCCTTGATCTGTCTCAGACCCTGGGCAACCAGCCCAGGCGGCGGCAGATGTCCAGCGACAGGCCGCTCTGGTTCAGCGTGTAGAAGTGGATGCCCGGCGCACCGCCGGCCACCAGCCGTTCGCACAGCCGCGCAACGACCTCGATGCCGAAGGCGCGCACGCTGGCGGCGTCGTCCATGAAACCTTCCATCTTCAAGGCCACCCAGCGCGGGATCTCGATGCCATCGCGCGCCGCGAACTGCGCGATCTTCGCGTAGTTGTGGATGGGCATGATGCCCGGCACGATGGGCACCGTGACACCGAGCTTGCGCACCTCGTCGACGAAGTGGAAATAGGCGTCGGGGTTGAAGAAGAACTGCGTGATCGCGCTGTCGGCGCCAGCCTTGACCTTGGCAGCGAAGTGCTCCAGGTCCTTCTTCGCATAACGCTGCTGCGGGTGGTACTCCGGATAGGCGGCAACCTCGATGAACCAGTCCCCGCCCTGCGTGCGGCGGATGAACTCGATCAGGTCGCCGGCATAGCGGAACTCGCCGGCCGTGGCGGTGCCGCTGGGCAGGTCGCCGCGCAGTGCCACCAGGCGGCGGATGCCCTGGGCGCGGTAGGTGGCCAGGATCTCGGCGATGCCGGCCTGCGTGCTGCCGACGCAGGACAGGTGCGGCGCCGCCTCGTGGCCGGCCGCTGCGATGTCCTGCACCGTGGCCAGCGTCTTGTCGCGCGTGGAACCACCGGCGCCGTAGGTGACGCTGAAGAACTCGGGATTCACGGCCGCGAGTTCGCGCACGACGGTCTTCAGCTTGTCGCTGCCGACCGGCGTGTTCGGTGGGAAGAACTCGAAAGAAATCGGAACGCTGCCGCTCATGGCTGCCTCCAACGGGTGTGCGCCAAGGGTCGGCCGGGAGCGAAGCGCCAGGCCGAGATCAAGCTGAAGCCGCGGAACCGGCTCCGCCGGGCCGCTGGCGAACGGGCCCCTCGGGGGCTCAATACCGGTAGGTGTCGGGCTTGTACGGGCCTTGCTTGGGCACGCCGATGTACGCTGCCTGCTCCTCGCTCAGCTCGGTCAGCTCGGCGTTCAGCGTCTTCAGCTGCAGGCGCGCGACCTTCTCGTCCAGGTGCTTGGGCAGCACGTAGACCTTGCCGATGTCGTACGAATCCGGGTGCGTGAAGAGCTCGATCTGCGCGATCGTCTGGTTCGCGAACGACGACGACATCACGTAGCTCGGGTGGCCGGTGCCGCAGCCCAGGTTCACCAGGCGCCCCTTGGCCAGCAGGATGATGCGCTTGCCGTCCGGGAAGATCACGTGGTCGACCTGGGGCTTGATCTCTTCCCACTGGTACTTCTCGAGCGAAGCGACCTGGATCTCGTTGTCGAAGTGGCCGATGTTGCAGACGATGGCGTTGTGTTTCATCGCCGCCATGTGGTCGTGCGTGATCACGTCCTTGTTGCCGGTGGTCGTGACGAAGATGTCGGCCTTGTCGGCGGCCCAGTCCATCGTCACGACGCGGTAGCCTTCCATCGCGGCCTGCAGCGCGTTGATGGGGTCGATCTCGGTGACCCAGACCTGCGCGCTCAGCGCACGCAGCGCCTGCGCGCTGCCCTTGCCCACGTCGCCGTAGCCGGCGACAACGGCGATCTTGCCGGCGATCATCACGTCGGTGGCGCGCTTGATGCCGTCGACCAGGCTCTCGCGGCAGCCGTACAGGTTGTCGAACTTGCTCTTCGTGACCGAGTCGTTGACGTTGATGGCGCGGAACGGCAGCGTGCCCTTGGCGCTCATCTCCTTCAGGCGGTGCACGCCGGTGGTCGTCTCTTCGGTGACGCCGATGATCTGCGCCGACTTGCGTGTGTACCAGGTCGGGTCTTCGGCCAGCTTGGCCTTGATCGCGGCGTAGAGGCAGGTCTCTTCTTCGCTCTTCGGGTCGCTGATGACCGACGCGTCCTTCTCGGCGCGCTTGCCCAGGATCATCAGCAGCGTGGCGTCGCCGCCGTCGTCCAGGATCATGTTCGGGCCTTCGCTGGCCGAGCCCTTGGGGCCGAACTCGAAGATGCGGTGCGTGAAGTCCCAGTACTCGGTCAGCGTCTCGCCCTTGTGCGCAAACACCGGCGTGCCCTGGGCCACCAGCGCGGCGGCGGCGTGGTCCTGCGTGCTGAAGATGTTGCACGAGGCCCAGCGCACGTCGGCGCCCAGGGCTTGCAGCGTCTCGACCAGCACGGCGGTCTGGATCGTCATGTGCAGGCTGCCGGTGACGCGCGCGCCCTTCAGCGGCTGCGTGGCGGCGTATTCCTTGCGGATGGCCATCAGCGCCGGCATCTCGCTTTCGGCGATGTTCAGTTCCTTGCGGCCCCAGTCGGCGAGCGACAGGTCGGCAATGGCGTGGTCGACGGCGGAAGGTTTGAGAACGGCGTTCATGTCGCGCGCTCCTTTCGTGGGTCAAAAGAAGTTTGCGAGCGCCGTTGAACCTGAAGACGGTGCTTCGAGCCTGGCGGGGCAGGGTGCCCGCGTCGCAACGCTCCTCGAAGCCGGACCGGCATTGTAAGGCGCAGCACGAAGCCTGGGCAGCGCCGAGCGTGCAACACTCGACACCGTGAGCGCCGTTCTTCCCCTTTCCGCCTGCCCGCCGCTGGTCGGCGTGGCCGGCATCTTCACCGACATCGACGACACGCTGACCCGCGACGGCGCGCTCGACACCCCGGCGCTGGCCGCCTTGCAAGACC
>JBASTF010000625.1:0-3103 GCA_049274755.1 Rubrivivax sp.
GGGCGCGCTACGACGGCGCCACGCTGGGCGGCCTGCATGCCGCGACGATGCGCGCCGCCGACCACCAGCTGCAGCAGCCGCTGGTCGTCAGCCAGATGGACCGCGCCGGCACGCCCGGCGTGGCGCACGACGTCGAAGGCTCGGGCTTCGGCTTCCGCACGCTGCGCCGGCTGGACGCCGCCGCCGTTTCGCAACCCACCACCTGCCGCATGACGCGGCCCGAATGACGACTCCCATGCGCAGCGCCATCGATCAACTGCCCGGTTCGAAGATCCGCGAAGTGGCCAACGCCGGCCTCGGCCGGGACGACGTGCTCGCGTTCTGGTTCGGCGAGAGCGACGAGGTCACGCCGGCCGAGATCCGCGACGCCGCGGCGCGCTCGATGGCGGCCGGCGAGACCTTCTACTCGCACAACCTCGGCCTGCCCGAGCTGCGCGCCGCGATCGCCGTGTACACGAGCGCGTTGCACGGGCCGGTCGATGCCGGCCGCATCGCCGTCACGTCGTCGGGCGTCAGCGCGCTGATGCTGGCGATGCAACTGCTGGTCGGCGCCGGCGACGAGGTCGTCGCGGTGGTGCCGGTGTGGCCGAACCTGACGGCGCAGCCCGTGATCCTCGGCGCGACGGTGACGCGTGTGTCGCTGCGGCCGAAGGCGGGTGCGTGGACGCTCGACGTCGACGCACTGCTGGCGCAGGTGACGCCGCGCACGAAGGTGCTGCTCGTCAACGCGCCGAACAACCCGACCGGCTGGACGCTGACACGCGCCGAGCAGCAGCGGCTGCTCGATCACTGCCGGCGCACCGGCACCTGGCTGATCGCCGACGAGGTCTACGAACGTGTGTGGTTCGGCGACGGGCCGGCCGCGCCGAGTTTCCTCGACATCGCGACGCCGCAGGACCGGTTGATCGTCACACAGAGCTTCAGCAAGAGCTTCCTGATGACGGGCTGGCGCCTGGGCTGGCTGGTGCTGCCGCAGGGCCACGACGCGGCGGCGGCCAAGCTGATCGAGTTCAACAGCTCGTGTTCGCCAGTCTTCATCCAGCGTGCCGGGCTGGCGGCGCTCGGCATTGCCGATGCCTTCGTGCCGGCGTTGCAGGGCCGGCTGCGCGAATGCCGCGACCGGCTGGTCGGTGGGCTGCAGGCGCTGCCCGGCGTGACGGTGGCGCTGCCGCTCGGCGGGCTGTACGCGTTCTTCCGCGTCGAGGGCGAAGACGACTCGCTGGCGTTCGCGAAGCGGCTGGTCGCCGAGCACGGCCTCGGCCTGGCGCCAGGCGGTGCGTTCGGGCCGGAAGGCGAGGGCTGGCTGCGCTGGTGCTTCGCGTCGAAGGACCCGGCGCGGCTGGCCCTGGGGCTGCAGCGTCTGGGCGCGGCAATCCGGCTATAATCCCATGTTCCCTTGAAAAAGGGAGAGCACGGCACCGGTCGGTTTCACTGGTGTTCGCAAGTCCAACGGAAACCGTCCAGCGCTGCAAGGCTGCGGCATGGCGGTTCCACATACCAAGGAAACGCCATGTCTCTGGCAACCACCACCAAGGCCGAAATCGTCGCCGCCAACGCGCGCGGCACTGCCGACACCGGCTCCCCCGAAGTGCAGGTCGCGCTGCTGACCGCGCGCATCAACGAACTGACGCCGCACTTCAAGCTGCACCTGAAAGACCACCACGGCCGCCGCGGCCTGCTGAAGATGGTCAACCAGCGCAAGCGCCTGCTGTCCTACCTGAAGGACAAGGACGCCGACCGCTACACCGCGCTGATCGCCAAGCTCGGCCTGCGCAAGTAAGTCGAAAAGCGGGCCGCAGGGGCGGCCCCTTTTCGTTCGTCTGCAACAACCCGGGCTGCGTCTGCTGTGTCATTCCAACGGCGCCATCGTGATGGCTTCACTGGAATGGCATTGCGCTGCCCACCACCTGAAAAGGACAACGCATGAGCATGTTCAACAAGGTCACGAAGACCTTCCAATGGGGTTCGCACCAGGTCACGCTGGAAACCGGCGAAATCGCCCGCCAATCCACCGGCGCCGTCGTCGTGACGATGGACGACACCGTGGTGCTGGCCACCGTGGTCGCCAAGAGCGAAGCCAAGGCCGGCCAGGACTTCTTCCCGCTGACCGTCGATTACATCGAGAAGACCTATGCCGCCGGCAAGATCCCCGGCAGCTTCTTCAAGCGTGAAGGCCGCCCGAGCGAGCTGGAAACGCTGACCAGCCGCCTGATCGACCGCCCCATCCGCCCGCTGTTCCCCGAAGGCTTCTTCAACGAAGTCCAGGTCGTCATCCACGTGCTGAGCCTGAACCCCGAGGTGCAGGCCGACATCCCGGCGATGATCGGCACCAGCGCCGCGCTGGCCATCAGCGGCATCCCGTTCAACGGCCCCATCGGCGCCGCGCGTGTGGGCTACATCAACGGCGAGTACGTGCTGAACCCCAGCCTGGGCCAGCTGAACGACAGCCAGATGGAGCTGGTGGTCGCCGGCACCGAAGCTGCCGTGCTGATGGTCGAATCCGAAGCCCAGCAGCTCAGCGAAGAGATCATGCTCGGCGCCGTGGTCTTCGGCCACGACCAGGGCAAGGTCGCCATCAACGCGATCAACGAACTGGTGCGTGATGCCGGCAAGCCGGAATGGCAGTGGACGGCCCCGGCGAAGAACGAGCCCTTCATCGCCAAGGTCACCGCGCTGGCCGAAGAACCGCTGCGCGCCGCCTACCAGATCCGCAGCAAGCAGGCCCGCACGCAGGCCACGCGCACCGTGTCGAGCAACGTCTTCGCCGCGCTGAAGGCCGAAGGCGTCGAGTTCGACAAGGTTGAGGTCGAAGGCCTGCTGTTCGAGATCGAAGCCCGCATCGTGCGTGGCCAGATTCTCGCCGGCGAGCCGCGCATCGACGGCCGCGACACACGCACCGTGCGCAACATCGAGATCCGCTCCAGCGTGCTGCCGCGCACGCACGGCTCGGCGCTGTTCACGCGTGGCGAAACGCAGGCCCTGGTGGCCGCGACGCTGGGCACCGAACGCGACGCGCAGCGCATCGACGCGCTGGCCGGCGAGTTCGAAGACCGCTTCCTGCTGCACTACAACATGCCGCCCTTCGCCACCGGCGAAACCGGCC
>JBASTF010000626.1:0-8542 GCA_049274755.1 Rubrivivax sp.
CACCGACGTGCTGGCCCGCACCGTCGGCGAGAAGCTGGGCACGGCGCTGGGCATCCAGGTCATCATCGAGAACAAGCCCGGTGCCGGCGGCACGCTGGGCGCGGCCCAAGTGGCCAAGAGCGCGGCCGACGGCTACACCTTCCTCGTGCACAGCTCGGGCCACGTCGTGAACCCGGCGCTGTACCCCAAGCTGCCCTACGACACGCTGAAGGACCTGGACGGTGTCTCGCCGCTGGCCAGCCTGCCCAACGTGCTGGTGGTGGCACCCGCTGCCGGCGTGAAGGACGTGGCCGACCTGGTGGCCCGTGCCAAGGCCAAGCCCGGCATGTTCTACGCGTCGGCCGGCAACGGTTCGGCCACCCACATGAACGCCGAGAAGTTCCGTGTCGCCGCCGGCATCACGGCGCAGCACATCCCGTTCCGCGGCACGCCCGAAGCCATCACCGAAACCATCGCCGGCCGCACCGACTGGTTCTTCGCGCCCCTGGTCAGCGCGCTGCCGCTGATCAAGGACGGCAAGCTGCAGGCCCTGGCCGTCGGCACCACCAGCCGCTCGCCGGTGCTGCCCAACGTGCCGGCCATCACCGAGACGGCCGGCATGTCCAACGCCGCCTACACCTTCTGGGTCGGCCTGTTCGCCCCGGCGAAAACGCCCAAGGCCATCGTCGCGCGCATGCACGACGAGGTGGCCAAGGTGCTGGCCATGCCCGACGTGAAGGAGCGCCTGGACAAGCTGGGCGCCAACCCGATGCCGATGGGCCAGCAGGCCTTCGAGAAGTACCTGGACGACGAGACCGCAGCCGCTGCGGCCCTGGTGAAGGCCGCAGGCATCAAGCTGGAGTGATGCCGCATGTCCGCGGGCCAGGCGGCCCGCGGGCGTCTCAGTCGACCGCGATCTTCTCGTCGTGGATGATCCTGGTCCAGCGTGCGACGTCGGTCTTCAGAAAGGCCTGCGCGTCCGCCGGTGACGTCGACCAGGGCTCGGCGGCCTGCGCCCGCAGGCCGTCGATCACATCGGGCCGCGCCAGCGTGCTGCGCACCATCTCGTTGAGCTTGGCGACGATGTCGGCCGGCAGCCCCTTGGGCCCGGCCAGCGCGTACCAGGCTGACACATCGAAGCCGGGGATGCCCGACTCGGCCACGCTGGGCACGTTCGGGTAGGCCGAAAAGCGCTTCTCCGACGTGACGGCCAGCAGCTTCACCTTGCCGCCCTCGACATGCTGCGACATGCCGGCCAGCGACGTGAAAATGATGGGCACCTCGCCACCGATGACGGCCAGCGCCGGCGCGCTGCCGCCCTTGTAGGGCACGTGCGAGAGCTCGAAGCCGCCGCGTGCCTGCATCAGCACGGCCGCCAGGTGCATGCCGCTGCCCTTGCCGCCGGAGCCGTAGTCGATCTTGCCCGGCGCGGCCTTGGCGGCCTTCACCAGCTCCTGCACACCGGCATACGGTGCGTTCGGGTTGGCGACGATGGCAAACGGGCTGCGCGCCACCATCGAGACCATCGTGTAGTCGCCCACCGGGTCGAACGGCAGGCTCTTGTACAGGCCCGGTGCCGCCGAATGGCCCGAGGCCATCAGGAACAGCGTGTAGCCGTCGGCCGGCGCCTTGGCGACGAAGTTCGCGCCGATGGTGCCGCCGGCGCCGGGCTTGCCTTCGACCACGGCCTGCTGGCCGAACTTCTCGGGGAACTGCGCCGCGATCAGCCGCGCCAGGTTGTCGACCGGTCCGCCCGGCGTGAAGCCGTGCACGATGCGCACCGGCTTGTTCGGCCAGCCCTGCGCCGCGGCGGGCAGCGCCGCGCAGAGCGCAAGCGCGGCCCAGAGGGAGTGGACGGAGCGGCGGTTCATAGGAAGAACTCCTTGGGTTGCGGGCCGCGTTCGACGGGGCGGCTCTCGTAGCTGCCTTCCTCGAACATGCGCAGGCGCGACGCCAGCAGTTCCTGCTGCAGCGCGTGCAGCCGCGTGGCGCCGAAGGTGAGCTGGCCGTCGCGCTTGGCGAAGCGGCCGGCGACGATGACGTTTTCGATGTCCGAGGTCTCGGCGTACATCAGCACCGCGTGCGCCGGGTTGCCGCCGTGCAGCGCCGGGAAGATGTTCATGCCGCGGGTGTCGAACATCACCAGGTCGGCCTGCTTGCCGGGCGTGATCGAGCCGGTCTTGCGATCGAGCCCGAAGGCCTTGGCGCCACCCATCGTCGCCCAGTACAGCGCGTCGCGCGTCAGCGTCGAGTGCTGCGTCTTCGCCGGCCATGCGCCTTCGTGCCACAGGCTGCGGTTGTCGAGGTCGCGCTGGTGCAGGAAGGCATGGCGCGCCACCCACAGCATCGAGCTGTTGAAGTAGGGGTCGCAGTCGGTGCCCAGCGACGGCATCGCGCCGTGTTTGACCAGGCGGCCCAGCATCGCCGGCTGCTCGTAGTTCAGCGCCTCGGTCAGGTTGGTCGCGGTGATCGTGCAGCCGGCATCGAGCACGATCTTCAGCTCGTCGTCGCTGAAGCAGTTGCCGTGGCCGATGTTGTGGTCGGGGCCGAGCAGGCCTTCGGCGGCCAGCCTCGGATAACCGTCCTCGACCACACGTTTGCCCTTGCGGCCATAGGTGTGCGCCGAGTTGATCAGGCCGTATTCACGCGCCAGCCGGATGTCGTGCGCCGCCACGTCGTATTCGCCCCAGTCGGGGCCGAGGATGGCCATGGCCAGCGTCACCAGCCGGTCGTCGCTGGCGAAGCGGCCGCTGCGCAGCCGGTGCACCTCGTCGCGCGGGAAGGGTTTCTTGTGGTACGGCACCTCGCCCGGCCGCTCCGGTGGCTTGACGGTGCCGCGCGCGAAGACGGCGCGCACGCCCGACTCTTCGAGCGCGTCGATCGCCACGTCGGTCATCTCGGCGTCGCGCAGGATGTGACACCAGTCGACGATGGTCGTCGTGCCGTTGCGCAGCTGGTTCAGCGCGCCGAGCAGGTTGCCGAGGTACACGTCGCGCACGCCGTAGCGCGTGGCGAGGTTCTTGTGCATGTTGGCGTGGTAGTCGCGGCTGCCCACCCAGTCGGCGCCGATGCCACGCAGCTGGAACTCCCAGGTGTGGATGTGTGCGTTGACCAGGCCCGGCGTGACGATGCGTTCGCGGCCGTCGACGATTTCCACGCCGTCGGCTTGCAGCCTGGGTGCGACTGCGGCGATGCGGTCGCCCTCGATCAGGATGTCGGCATCGGCGAAGTCGCCGACGGCCGGATCCATCGAGAGCACGGTGGCGTTCTTGATGAGCAGGCGTTGCATGCGCTGCATCGTGCCGCTTTCGCGCTCCGGTATAAAGAAGCCGGGCTTCACGAATCGGTTTCCAGCCGCGAAAGAATGGACCGCCTGACCTGCATGGCCGTGTTCCGTTGTGTCGTCGAACGCAACAGCTTCAGCGCCGCCGCCGAGGCGCTGGCGATGTCGCCGGGCTCGGTCAGCAAACATGTGGCGGCGCTGGAAGCCCATGTCGGCTCGCTGCTGCTGGCGCGCAGCACACGCAGGCTCAGCCTCACCGAGGCCGGCCGCGGCTACCACGAACGTGTTGTGTGCATCCTCGACGAGATCGCCGACGCCGAACGTGCGGCGGCGCGCTTGCAGCCGACGCCGCGGGGCCTGCTGAAGGTGCGGGCGCCGGTGTCGCTGGGCTCGGCCTACCTGGGCCGCACGACGGCTGCCTTCCTGGCGCGCTACCCCGAGGTCGAACTGGAACTGACGCTGAACGACCAGTTCGTCGACCCCAGCGACGCCGGCTTCGACGTCGCCATCGCCATCGGCGCTGCCGACCGCGAACCGGTGCCGGGGGCCCGTGCCATCGGCCGCATGCCACGTGTCATCGCCGCCGCGCCGTCTTACCTGCAGACCCACGGCACGCCGTCGGAGCCCGACGAGCTGAAGCGGCACAACTGCCTGGTCTACAGCCGTGGTGCCACACCCGACGAGTGGCAGCTCGAAACACCCGGTGGCCCACGCACCGTGCGCGTGGCCGGCAACTGCCGCTGCAACAACAGCCTGGTGCTGCGCCAGGCCCTGCTCGAAGGTGCCGGCATCGGGTTGCTGCCGGCCTTTCTGCTGGCCGACGACATCGCTGCCGGCCGGCTGCTGACCGTGCTGCCGCTGGCACCACCCGAAGCGCGCACGCTGTACGCGGTGCTGCCGCAGCCGCGTGTGGCCTCGGCCAAGGTGCGTGAGTTCATCGACTTCGTCGCCCGCGGTTTTGCCGGCGACGACCACTGGCGGCTGGCTGCCGCCTAGTCTTTTGTGTCGTAGCGGCGACCCAGCGCCAGCAGCTCGGGCGTGCCGATCACCGCATTGAGGCCGTCGAAGTCCAGCATGCGTTCACGCCAGGCGGTCGTGCTGCCGGTGCCGTGCAGGCTGGCGTAGTAGCCCTGCAGCATGTGCGCCACCGCGCGTGTGGTGCCACCGGGGAAGATGGCGATGCGGAAACCGCGCTGCTGCAGTTCGGCCGCGCTTTGCACCGGCGTCTTGCCACCTTCCACCATGTTGGCCAGCAGCGGCACACGCTGGGCGAAGCGGGCGCAGGCCGCGTCCATTTGTTCCGGTGTGCGCAGCGCTTCGATGAAGAGTGCGTCGACGCCGGCATCGAGATAGGCTTCGGCACGTTCGAACGCGGCCTCCATGCCTTCGACGGCCAGGGCATCGGTGCGCGCCAGGACCAGCGTCTTGTCGCGTGCATCCAGCGCCGCCTTCAGCTTGCCCACCATCTCGGCCCTTGGCACCACGGTCTTGCCGTCGAGGTGGCCACAGCGTTTCGGGAAACCCTGGTCTTCCAGCTGCACCATCGCCGCGCCGGCACGTTCAAAGCCGCGCACCGTGCGCTGCACGTTCAGCGCATTGCCGAAGCCGGTGTCGCCGTCGACGATCAGCGGCAGCGCCACGCGTTCGCTGATGCGCGCCAGCGTGTCTTCGACCTCGCTGTAGGTCGTGAGCCCGATGTCGCTGCGGCCCAGGCGGGTGTAGGCGATGCTGGCGCCGGACAGGTACAGGGCCTCGAAGCCGGCCTGCTCAGCGATCAGCGCACTCAGCGCGTCGTAGACACCCGGGGCCAGCAGCAGTGGCCCCTGTGCCAGTCGTTCTTTCAACAGCATGTCGCCATCTCCTGTGCCGCGATGTAGCCGCCGGCCACGGCGCTGAGCAGGCCGTTGCCCGACAGATAACCCCAGACCGCGTTGCCCGACACACCCCGCGCCGCACCGCCGGCAGCAAACAGGTTGGCGCGGGCACGGCAGTGTGCATCGACATCGATGCCACCCTGTGTGTGGAACAGCGCGCCGGTGACGCGGATGGCGGCATAGGGCGGCTGCAGCCGCGTGCCGGCGAGTGTGGCGCTCAGCGACGCAATGTCGCAGCCGATCAGTGCCGCCAGTGTTGCAACATCGGCCGCGTGTCTCACCGCGCCGTGGGCTTCGGCCGCGACGAAATCCGGGAAACCGCGGCCCAGTGCCAGCAGCCGTGTGTCGACGATGTTCCAGGCCCGGCCACCGGGCTGGGCCAGCACCTGCACGGCGGCTTCGCTGTAGCCCTGGGTCTCGTCGTGGAAACGCTGGCCACTGTCGTTGACCTGGATGCCACCTTCCATCATCAGCGCCCAGGTGATCAAGGCTCCCTGCGGCACGGCCCAGGAGCCATGGCCCTGGTAGCCGCCCAGGTCGGCCAGCGGCAGGCCCAGGGCCAGCGCCCAGGTGATGGCGCTGCCGTCGTTGCCGGCATGGCCGCCGAAGGCGGCGTCCCGCATCTCGGGCAGCAGTTCCGCCACCATCGCCGTGTTGCCGCCGAAGCCGTTGCAGGCCAGCAGCAAGGCCTGGCAGCCCAGGTGTTCGACACTGCCGTCCGGGCGTTCGTAGCCGACGCCCAGCACCCGTTCGCCACTCCACCACAGCTCACGCACCAGGGCCTGCGTGACCAGCATCGCGCCGGCGTTTTCGGCAGCGGCTGTCAGCGCGCCGACCAGGGCCGCGCCGCTGCGTTCGGGCAGCGTGTGCATGCGGCGCAGGCTGTGGCCGGGGTAGAGAAAACCGGCTAGCAACTCGAAGCGCAGGCCGTGCCGCGCCAGCCCATCCAGCGCCGGGGCGATGGCTTCCGTGTAGGCCGCCAGCAACTGCGGCGCTGCGGTGCCGTGGGTCTTGCGCCGGATGTCGGCGGCAAAGGCCGCGGCGCTGTCGTCCAGCACACCGGCGGCGCGCTGCACCGCGGTGCCGGCTGCCGGGATGAAACCCGAGGACAGCGCGGTGCTGCCCTGCGGCACGGCGTCACGTTCCAGCAGCACGCAGTCGATGCCACGTTCACGCAGGAAGATCGCCGCGGTCAGCCCGCAGGCACCGGCGCCGACGATGGCCACCGGCAGCGCGGGCGTGCCGGGTGGCATCGCCGCGGCGTGCACGACACGGGGCGGCATCGTTGTCAGGCCGTCGGCCGGTGCAGGTACTGGCCACGTGGCTTGCCCAGCACCTCGCCGTTTTCGAAGATCTTGTGGCCACGCAGGAAGGTGGCGTCGACATGGGCCGACATCTCCAGGCCTTCGAACGGGGTGTAGCCCTGGGTCGACGGCGAGTCGCTGGCGCGGATGGTCCAGGTCTTGCCCGGGTCGACGATGGCCAGGTCGGCATCGAAGCCTTCGGCGATGTCGCCCTTGTGGTTCAGGCCGTAGCGCTGCGCCGGGTTCCAGGCCAGCACACGCGCCATGTGGTTGTAGCCCATGCCGCGCTTCGTGCCTTCGCTCACCAGGGCGGGCAGCAGGTACTCGGTGCCGCCGAAGCCGCTCTTGGCCATCCAGATGTTGCCGAAGTAGTGTCTGGGGATCTTCAGTTCCTGGCGGCAGCAGGCATGGTCGCTGACCACCCAGTCCAGTTCACCGGCGAGCAGGGCTTCCCACAGGAATTCCACGTCCTCGCGCGGCCGGATCGGCGGGTTCACCTTGGCCAGTTCGGCGGCCTTGCTGTTCACGTCCAGCACCAGATGGCCGATGGTGACTTCGCGCTTGAAATCGATGTGCGGGAACACCTCGCTCATCATCATCGCCGCCTGCACGGCCTTGCGCGAGCTCAGGTGCAGCAGGTTGATGTTGGGCAGCGCCGTTTCGTGGGCCAGGTAGGCGGCGGTGAACACCGCCAGGCCTTCGCTGTGCTGCGGGCGCGAAGCGCTGTAGGCGGCCAGGCCCTTCAGGCTTTTGTCCTTTTCGACGAGCTTGGTGTAGGCGGTCATGATCTCCGCCGTCTCGCAGTGCAGGCTCAGCGAGATCTGGCGGGCCCGCTCCGGGAACTGCTCGCGCGCCGCCTGCAGCCCGCGCATGATGAACTCGAAGTGCGCGACGTCGTAGCGTTCGTCGTCGCCGATCATCAGGAACTCGCGTTGCGCGTTGCTGGCGCCGTGCAGGCCGTGTGATCCGTAGAACATGAAGATCTTGAAGCTGCTGACGCCGTGTTTGGCGATCAGCATCGGCAGTTCATCGATGTGCTTCCTGTCCATCGGCGCGAGGTGGAAACCGTAGTCCACGTGGAAGCGGCCCTTGGCCTTCTTCAGCACCTCGGGGTAGAACTTCGCGTAAGGCCCGCCCTTGTTCAGGTAGTACTGGCCGGTGCGGAAGTAGTTCAGGCTGGAAGTGACGCCGCCCATCGCCGCGGCCTTGCTTTCGCTGACCGCGTCTTCTTCCAGCGGCGCGTAGATGCCGCTGTGCATGTGGGCGTCGACGACACCCGGGAAGGCCAGGCGGCCACGCCCGTCGTAGACGCTTTTGGCGCGTGTGACGTCGATGCCCGGCGCCACCTTCGCGAAGCGCCCGTCCTTGACGGCGATGTCGGCCTCGTGCACCACGTTGCCATGCGGGCGCACAACACGCATGTTCTTCAGCAGCAGATCGAACTCGGGGGCGGCGGCGGTCATGGCAGGTCTTTCTTCAGTCGTCGTTTCAGTTGTGGCAGCAGGCCACCGGCTTCGACCATGTCGAGCAGGAAGCCGGGAATGGGCTCGCAGGCCAGCACGCTGCCGTCGGCGCGGCTGAGGCGGCCGGCACGTGCGTCGCAGGCGATGTTTTCGCCGTCGGCGATCTGCAGTGCGTCGCGGCAGCTCAGCAGCAGCAGGCCGACGTTGAAGGCATTGCGGAAGAACAGGCCCGAATAGCTGGGCGCGACGACGGCGGCCACGCCCAGATGCACCAGCACGCTGGCCGCCTGTTCACGCGAGGAGCCGATGCCGAAGTTGGCACCGGCGACGATGACGTCGCCGCGCTGCACCTGGGCTGCAAACTCGGGGCGCACGGCTTCGAGGCAGTGCCGGGCGATGTGCTCGATGCCGAACTTCATCGTGTGGCCGGGGGCCAGCTGGTCGGTGTCGATGTCGGGGGGGAGGCGCCAGGTTCTCATCTGGGTGTTGCGCCTTCCTCCAGGCCAAGGGCCCGCGGCGGGGTGGCGGCGGTGCCCGCGTTCTCCGGCCCACGCTCGCGGACCGGCATCGCAGCAGGCAAGGACCCTGGCGCCAAGTGCCGAAGTGGTGGGCTGGCAGCCCGTCGGCCGCGAATGGGGC
>JBASTF010000627.1:0-2306 GCA_049274755.1 Rubrivivax sp.
CGCCACAACGCCGCCAACGCGCTGGCCGCGCTGGCCCTGGCCACCGCCATCGGCTGCCCGCTGGCGCCGATGCTGCATGGCCTGCGCGACTACGCCGGCGAACCGCACCGTGTGCAATGGGTGGGCAACGTCGGCGAGGTCGAGGCCTTCGACGACAGCAAGGGCACCAACGTCGGTGCCACCGTCGCGGCACTGGAAGGCCTGGGCGCCGACAAGGCGCCGGCCAAGCTGGTGGTCATCCTCGGTGGCGACGGCAAGGGTCAGGACTTCGCGCCGCTGGCCCTGCCGGTGCAGCGCCACGCACGCGCCGTGGCGACGATCGGCCGCGATGCCGCGGCCATCGAAGCGGTTGTCAGCGGTGTGGCACTGCAGCGCCATGCCACGCTGGAAGCCGCCGTCGCCTGGTGTTTCGAACAAGCCCGGCCCGGTGACGCCGTGTTGCTCAGCCCGGCCTGCGCCAGCCTGGACATGTTCCGCAACTACGCCCACCGCGCCGAGGTCTTCGTCGCGGCGGTGCAGGCGCTTGCCAACGACAGGGGGCAGGCCTGATGGTCGACATCGCCGCCACGTTCAAGGGCTGGTTCCAGGTCGGCGGCAAGGCCGGGGGCGCGCTGCCGGTGCGTGACCGTGTCGACGTCATCGGCGCCCGCCCGGCGCGGCTGCTGGCTTTCGACCAGGCCCTGGTGGCCGTCGTCGGCACCTTGCTGGCCCTGGGCCTGGTGATGGTGTATTCGGCCTCGGTCGCGCTGCCGGACAACCCGAAGTTCGCGAACTACTCGCAGAACTTCTTCCTCACGCGCCACCTGTTTGCGCTGGGCATCGGCTTCGTCGTGGCGCTGGCGGTCGTGCAGGTGCCGATGTCGTTCTGGGAGAAACACGCACCGCTGGTGTTCGTCGTTGCGCTGGTGCTGCTGGTGGCCGTGCTGCTGCCCTTCATCGGCAAGGTGGTGAACAACTCGCGGCGCTGGATCCCGCTGGGCATCATGAACTTCCAGCCCAGCGAACTCGCCAAGCTGGCCATCGCGATGTATGCCGCCAGCTACATGGTGCGCAAGATGGACGTGAAGGAGAACTTCTTCAAGGCCGTCTGGCCGATGGCGGTGGCCGTGTTTTTCATCGGCCTGCTGCTGCTGCGCCAGCCCGACATGGGCGCCTTCATCGTCATCGCGACCATCGCGATGGGCATCCTGTTCCTGGGCGGTGTCAACGGCCGCATGTTTTTCCTGATCGCAGCCGTCGTGGTGGCGGCCTTCGCCACCATCATCGCCTTCGACGACCTGCGCCGCACCCGCATCCTGGCCTACCTGGACCCCTGGAACCCGGCCTACGCCCAGGGCAAGGCCTACCAGCTGACCCACTCGCTGATCGCCTTCGGCCGCGGCGAGATCTTCGGCCAGGGCCTGGGCGCCAGCGTCGAGAAACTGCACTACCTGCCGGAGGCACACACGGACTTCCTGCTTGCCGTCATCGGCGAGGAACTCGGGTTTGTCGGCGTCGCCGCCGTCATCGTGCTGTTCTTCTGGCTGACACGCCGCATCTTCGTCATCGGCCGCCAGGCCATCGCGCTGGACCGTGTGTTCGCCGGGCTGATGGTGCAGGGCATCGGCATCTGGATGGGGGCGCAGACCTTCATCAACATGGGCGTGAACCTGGGTGTGCTGCCGACCAAGGGGCTGACGCTGCCGCTGATGAGCTACGGCGGCTCGGCCATCCTGATGAACCTGGTGGCGATGGCCATCGTCGTGCGCGTGGACATCGAGAGCCGCGCGATGATGCGCGGAGGCCAGGGATGAGCCACCTCGTGATCATGGCTGCCGGCACCGGCGGCCACATCGTGCCGGGCCTGGCGATGGCCGCCGAGATGAAGCGCCGCGGCTGGAGCGTCAGCTGGCTCGGCACGCGCAGCGGCATGGAAAACCAGCTCGTGCCGCCGAGCGGCATCACGCTCGACACGATCGGCTTTTCCGGCGTGCGCGGCAAGAACTTCGTCGAGACCGTGACCGGCGGGCTGCGCATGCTGAAGGCGTTCTGGGACAGCCTGCACATCCTGCGCCGGCGCGGTGCCGACGCAGTGCTCGGCATGGGCGGCTACGTCTGCTTTCCCGGCGGGCTGATGGCCTCGCTGCTGAACAAGCCGTTGGTGCTGGTCAACGCCGATGCGGCGATCCTGCTGAGCAACCGCAGCCTGCTGCCGGTGGCCGACAAGCTGGCGTTCGGCTTCGACGGCGCCGATGCCGCGAAGACGAAAAACGCCGTCGTCACCGGCAACCCGGTGCGCGCAGAGATCGAGGCGCTGCCGGCGCCCG
>JBASTF010000628.1:0-1638 GCA_049274755.1 Rubrivivax sp.
GCACAGCGTGGACCCCGAGGGCCGCATCGCCGCCGCCATCGAGCCCGAGCGCATCGTCGGCAGCGTAGTCTACCCGGCGGCGGAACTGCTGCGCCCGGGTGTCGTGCGGGTCATCGAAGGCAACCGCTTCACGCTGGGTGAACCCGACGGCAGCCGCAGCCCACGTGTCGAGGCCTTGTCGCAGGCGCTGATGAAAGCCGGCTTCAAGGCGCCGGTGGCCAAGGACATCCGCAGCGAGATCTGGGTCAAGCTCTGGGGCAACCTGAGTTTCAACCCCATCAGCGCGCTGACCCATGCCACGCTGCAAGACATCTGCCGTTTCCCCGGCACCCGTTCGCTGGCGGCGGCGATGATGGCCGAGGCCCAGGCCGTGGCCGAGGCCCTGGGCGTGCGCTTCAAGATCAGCCTGGAGCAGCGCATCGCCGGCGCCGAGGCCGTGGGTGCACACAAGACCTCGATGCTGCAGGACGTGGAAAACGGCCGGGCGCTGGAACTCGAGGCCCTGGTGGGCGCCGTCATCGAACTCGGCCAGGTCGCCGGCGTCGCGACACCGACGATCCAGGCCGTCTATGCCGCCACCTCGCTGCTGCAGCACACGCTGGCGGCGCAGCAGGGGCGGCTGCGCGTCGAACCCGCCTGACCCGCGGTTCAGTGCAGCCTGTCGTCGGGCGGGCGTTTGCTGTCGAACTGGCGCGGGCGGTAGACGTTGCCGTCGCGTTCCACCTGGCGGCGTGCACGGTCGATGGCACGTTCGGCTTCGCGCCTGGCATCGCTGCGGTGGCGGCGCCAGTGGCGCAGCCGTTGCAGCAAGGCCTGCACACGGGAACGCCGCGCAGGACCGATGGCCATGCCCAGCAGCATGACAACGCAGATGGCCAGCCCGATGGCGGCCAGGACCTTCTCCACCATGCCGGCAATCTAACGCGAAAGCGGCATCGCCGTCAGGCCTTGACGAGGAATTCGGCCACACCGACCTCGCAGACGATGCCGCGTGGCGTGTTTTCGCGCCAGCGCACCTCGCCGCCCAGCAGCTTCACGCGCTTGCGCACACCGCCCAGGCCCAGGCCGTGCGACCAGCTCTGCGGGTCGCGGCCGTTGCCGTCGTCGGCGACGCTGAGCGTCAGCTTGCTGCCGATGAGGCTGAAGGCAACGTCGACCTGGCTCGCCTGCGCGTGGTAGATCGCGTTGCTGACCAGTTCACGCAGCACCCGCGTCAGCGCCGACCACTGCACCACCGACAGCCGCACATCGTGGTCGACCTCGAAGCTCCAGCCCAGCTGCACATGGGCGGCCGTCAGGCGCTGCGTCAGGTCGCTTTTCCACTCGGCGGCGGCATGCGAGAGCCGGTGCTCGGCGGCGGCCAGGCCGCGTGTCAGCGTCTTCAGGTCCAGCAGCGTGTGGCGGATGTAGTCCTCCATTTCCGGCGTCTGTGCCTGGTACATCAGCGTCAGCAGCCGGGCGCCGATGTCGTCGTGCAGGTCTTGGGCGATGCGCTGGCGTTCTTCGTTGCGGCCCCGTTCCACGGCCTTGTCGTAGGCGACGGCGCGGCGCAGCTGCTCGACGATGCGGTCGGCCAGGCGTGCGTCCTCGCTGGTGAACAGGCGCTGGCCGCGGCGCGCAAAACGCAGCACCAGGGCT
>JBASTF010000629.1:0-2027 GCA_049274755.1 Rubrivivax sp.
GCGGCGCGCTGCCCTACCGGCGCGCCATTCTGATGGGCGCGGCGCTCGGCCCGGAGGCGCGCGCGCAGTTCCGCCAGACGCTGGGCATCGAGGTCACGACGCTGTCGGGCCAGGGCTCGGATTTCAACCTCTTCAGCACCGAGTGCCCAGCCCACGACGGCGAGCACTGGCATGGCGAGGACATGACGCTGGTCGAAGTGATCGACCCGGCCACTGGCGCGCCGGCGCGCGAGGGCGACGTCGGCGAGATGGTCATCACCGACTTCTACCGCCGCGCCACGCCACACGTGCGCTGGCGCACCGAGGACATGGTGCGCGTGCACCCGGGCGTGTGCAGCTGCGGCCGCACGTCGCGCCGCTTCACGCTGCTCGACCGGCTGGCCAACCGCGTGCCGGTGCGCGGCAGCGCCGTCTATCCGTTCCAGGTCGAGACCGCGTTGTCGCGCAGCGAGGAAGGCCGCAACCTCGAGTTCGCGCTGGTGCGCCGGGCGGTCGAGCCGCAGGTGCTGGAAGTGCGCCTGCTGCGCCCCGCCACGCTGGCCGCCGACGCCACCGCCGGCGTGGCGCAGCGGCTGCAGGCCCACCTCGACGCCGAGTTGAAGCTGCCCACCCGAGTGTCGTTCCACGACGACCTGCCGCGCGTCGGCTACAAGACGCTTCGCGTGCTCGACGACAGGACGGCGTGATGCCCTGAGCCTTGCGACCGAGGCCCGCCCCCGGACCCGGCTGAACCGGAACCACGAAACACGAACCACGAACCGACCGGAGCACGACCCCATGGATTTCGAACTGAGTGAAGAACAACGCGCGATCGCCGAGACGACGCGCCGTTTCGTCGAGAAGGAGATGCCGCGCCAGCAGGTGCTGCAATGGGCGCGCGACAAGGTCGAGCCGCCGCAGGAGCTGTTCAGGAAGCTCGGCAGGCTGGGCTACTACGGCTTCCTGCTGCCCGAGGCCTACAGCGGACTCGAGAAGCCCGACCCGATGGGCATGCTGGCCTTCGTCGAGCAGTTCGCGCGCGCGTCGGCGGCCATCACCACCGCCTGGGGTCGCGCCGCGGTGATCCTGGCGCCGCTGGTGGCCAAGTTCGGCACCCAGGCGCAGAAGGACATGGTGCTGCCCAGGGTGATGGCCGGCGAGGTCTTCATGGCGCTGGGCCTTACCGAGCCCGGCTCCGGCAGCGACGCGGCGTCGCTGCGCACCACGGCGGTCAAGCGCAGCGACGGCCACTGGGTCATCAGCGGCGAGAAGCTGTATTGCTCGCAGGCCAAGTCGGCGGGCTTCCTGATCCTGGCCGCACGCACCGACCCGCATGCCGTCAAGCAGGAGGGCATCTCGACCTTCCTGATCCCGAACCCGGGCAGCCACCCGGCGATCGAGCTGACCCGCATCGAGACCATGGGCCTGGGGCCGGTGCCGACCTTCTCGGCCCACTTCCGCGACCTGGTGCTGCCGCCCGACGCGCTGATCGGGGAAGAGAACAAGGGCTGGCAATGTGTGCTCGGCGGGCTGGACAACGAGCGCCTGTACCACGGCGCCATCGGCGTCGGCGCCTCGCAGGCCATCATCGACGAGGTGGTGGCCTACCTGAAGCAGCGCGTGCAGTTCGGCAAGCCGCTGTCCAAGCTGCAGTCGGTGCGCCACAAGATCGTCGACATGCAGTTGCGCACCGACGCCGCGCGGCTGTTGGTCTACCGCGGCGCCAGCGTGCTCGAGAAGACCGGCGCCTGCCACAACGAGGCCTCGTTCGCCAAGGTGGCCGGCGCCGAGTGCTACATGCACTGCGCCTACACCGGCCTGCACCTGCTGGGCGGCTACGGCTACACCGTCGACTCGGGTCTGCCGATGCATTTCCAGGACGCCAAGCTGTTCGAGATCGGCGGCGGCGCGATGGAAGTTCAGCGCGACATCATCGCGCGCGGCATGGGACTGTAGATGGCGCTGTCGAACGGAAAGCTGGCGAGTATGGCCGACGCCGCCGAACTCGCGCGCGGCGCGGCGCGCGTCGCGCTCGGCGGCTGGAGCTT
>JBASTF010000630.1:0-4526 GCA_049274755.1 Rubrivivax sp.
TGTTTGGCCGACTCGGCCTTGCGTTCGCGCGCCACCGCCTTCACGGTGCGGTCGGCCTCGCGCACGGCGGCCAGTTCCTCGACGGCGCTGGTGGGCGCACGTTCCGGACGTTCGGCACGCTCCGCACGTTCGGGGCGTTCGCCCTTGTCGGCCCGGCCCCGCGACAGCAGGCGTTCGCCCTCGCCTTCACGCACCATGCGGAAGTCGATGCGGCGGCCGTCCAGGTCGACGCGGCTGACCTGCACACGCACACGGGTGCCGATGGCGTAGCGCACGCCGGTGCGTTCGCCGCGCAGTTCCTGGCGCACCTCGTCGAAGCGGTAGTACTCGCCGCCGAGTTCGGTGATGTGGACCAGGCCTTCGACATGCAGCGCGTCCAGCGTCACGAAGAGGCCGAAGCTGGTGGCAGCGCTGACGGTGCCTGCGTATTCCTCGCCCAGGTGCTCGCGCATGTAGCGGCACTTCAGCCAGGCCTCGACATCGCGGCTGGCTTCGTCGGCGCGACGCTCGTTGGCGCTGCAATGGGCACCTGCAGCCTCCCAGGCGGCCATCTCCTGCGACAGCGGCTTCACGTTGCGCTGCGGCACCTTGCCACCCCGCCGCACCTCGGGCACCCGGGTCTTGGCACTGGGCACCAGGTGGTAGCGCTTGCCGACCAGCATGGACTTGATGACGCGGTGCACCAGCAGGTCCGGGTAACGCCGGATCGGGCTGGTGAAGTGTGTGTAGGCCTCGTAGGCCAGGCCGAAGTGGCCGCTGTTCGTCGCCGTGTAGATGGCCTGCTGCATCGAGCGCAGCAGCATCGTGTGGATCTGCTGCGCATCGACACGCCCCTGCACGGCCTGCGAGATGGCCTGCATCTCGGCGGGCTTGGGCTCGTCGCTGAGGTGCAGGCCCAGGCCCAGCGCCTTCAGATAACTCTGCAGCGCCAGCCGCTTCTCGGGCGTGGGCCCTTCGTGCACCCGGTACAGCGACGGGTGTTCACCCTGGGCGATGAAGTGCGCCGCGCAGACGTTGGCGGCCAGCATGGACTCCTCGATGAGCCGGTGCGCCTCGTTGCGTGTGCGCGGCACGATCTTCTCGATGCGGCCGTTCTCGTCGCAGACGATCTGGGTCTCGACGGTGTCGAAGTCCACAGCGCCGCGCAGCGTGCGCTGCTTCAGCAGCGCGCGGTAGACCTCGTGCAGGTGCACCAGGTGCGGCACGAGGTCCACACGTTTGATGGCTTCGGGCCCGCGCGTGTTGGCCAGCACGGCGGCCACCTCGGTGTAGGTCAGCCGCGCCTGCGAGCGGATCACCGCCGGGTAGAACTGGTAGGCCTCGACGCTGCCGTCAGCGCCAACCAGCATGTCGCAGACCATGGCCAGGCGCTCGACCTCGGGGTTCAGCGAACACAGGCCGTTGCTCAGTTTCTCCGGCAGCATCGGAATCACGCGCCGCGGGAAGTACACCGAGGTCGCACGTTCGTAGGCGTCTTCGTCGATGGGCTCGCCGGGCTTCACGTAGTGGCTGACGTCGGCGATGGCGACGATGAGGCGCCAGCCTTCGAACAGCGTCTTGCCGCGGCCGCGCTTGAAGGGCTCGCAGTAGACGGCGTCGTCGAAGTCGCGTGCGTCCTCGCCGTCGATCGTGACCAGGGCCACGTCGGTGAGATCGATGCGGTGCTTGCGGTCGGCCGGGCGGATGCGCTCGGGCAGGGCCGCCGCCTGCGCCAGCGTCTCGGGGCTGAAGCGGTGCGGCACCTCGTACTTGCGCACCGCGATCTCGATCTCCATGCCGGCGTCGTCGATCTCGCCCAGCACCTCGACCACACGGCCCACAGGCTGCGAATGCAGCGATGGCGGCTCGGTGAGTTCCACCGATACCACCTGGCCCACGGCAGCGCTGGCCGTGGCGTTTTTCGGGATCAGGATGTCCTGGCCGTAGCGCTTGTCTTCGGGCGCCACGATCCACTGCCCGCCTTCGTGCAGCAGACGGCCGATGATGGGGGTGCGGCGGCGTTCCAGGATGTCGAGCACACGGCCTTCGGGCCGGCCCTTGCGGTCGAAACGCAGGATGCGCACACGCACACGGTCGCGGTGCAGCACCGAGCGCATCTCCTGCGGCGCGAGGTAGACGCTGGGTTCGCCGGCATCGGGCACGACAAAACCGTGGCCATCACGGTGGCCTTCGACGCGCCCCTCGACTTCACCGAGCAGGCCGGTGTTGTTGTTGGCGAGGGGGCTTGCGTTGTTCTTTTCTTTGATGATATAGTCCTTAGTTCCTGAAAGCCCAGGTGGCGGAATTGGTAGACGCACTAGTTTCAGGTACTAGCGCTTAACGGCGTGGAGGTTCGAGTCCTCTCCTGGGCACCAAAAAGAAGAGATGAAAGAGGCCAGCAGTCGCAAGATTGCTGGCCTCTTTCTTTGTTCTCTCGATGTTGAAGCCGCGTGACTTCAGACCGAGAACTTCTTCGCCAGGCCGTCCGGGCGGAGGTTGTCGTATTCCTCGAAGGGCTGGTGGATCCACGGGCTCGTGGGCAGCACTTCGCAGTAGTAGTCGGGTGTGTAGCTCGACACGCCTTTCACCCAGATCACAGCGGCACGCAACTCGCTGATTGACGGCATGCCACGCAGGCGGTCGACCACGGCACGCAGCGTCACGCCGGTGTCGGCCAGGTCGTCCACCAGCAGCACACGGCCGGCGAGCTCGCCCTTGGGCATGGTGATGTACTTGGCCATGTCCAGCCGACCCTGGATAGTGCCGGCCTCGGCGCGGTACGAGCTGGTCGACATGATGGCCAACGGCTTGTCAAACACCCGCGAGAGCACGTCGCCAGGCCGCATGCCGCCACGCGCCAGGCACAGGATCTGGTCGAACTCCCAGCCCGAGGCGTGCACCTTCAGGGCCAGGCGCTCGGTCAGCAGGTGGTACTCGTCCCAGGAGACATAGAGGTGCTTGCCGTCGTCGGTGAGCATGCGGTGGTTTCCTTCGGTGGTGGGTCGGGTTCAGGCGCGGAACGGGTGGCGCAGCAGGATGGTGTGCACACGGTCGGGACCGGTGGACACCATGTCGATCGGCGCACCGATCAAGACCTGCACACGTTCGAGGTAGCGACGGGCGTTGGCCGGCAGTTGCTCCCAGTTCGTCAGGCCAGCGGTGCTTTGGCTCCAGCCCGGCAGCGTTTCGTAGACCGGCACGCAGTCGACGATCTCGTCGGCATCCAGCGGCAGCACGTCGAGCATTCGGTCACCCAGCTTGTAGCCGGTGCAGACTTGGATTTCGGGCAGGCCGTCGAGCACGTCGAGTTTGGTGATGCACAGGCCCGACACGCCGTTGATGATGATGCTGCGCTTCAGCGCCGCCGCATCCAGCCAGCCGCAGCGGCGGGCACGGCCGGTGACGGTGCCCCGCTCCTGGCCGATGGTGGACAGGTGGTGGCCCACGGTGCCCGCCGTGTCGATGTCCAGTTCGGTGGGGAACGGGCCACCGCCGACACGGGTGGTGTAGGCCTTGGTGATGCCCAGCACGTAGTGCAGCAGCCCCGGGCCCAGGCCCGAACCCGCGGCGGCATTGCCGGCCACGCAGTTGCTCGACGTGACGTAGGGATAAGTGCCGTGGTCGATGTCCAGCAGCGTGCCCTGAGCCCCTTCGAACAGCAGGTTGGCGCCGGCGGCATGGGCGTTGAACAGCCTGTAGCCGACGTCGGCCATCAGCGGCCGCAGTTGTTCGGCGGCCTGCAACGCGCCGTCGAGAATGGGCTGCAGCGCCAGCGGTTGGCCACCGAGGATGTTGACGAGCTCGGCGTTGTGCAGCTCCAGCAGGTCGCGCAGCCGGGCTTCGAAACGTTGCGGGTGCTTCAGGTCCTGCAGGCGCAGTGCACGCCGCGCCACCTTGTCTTCGTAGGCCGGGCCGATGCCTTTGCCGGTGGTGCCGATCTTGCCGCTGCCGCTGGTCTCGCGCTTGGCCTCACGCGCCTTGTCGATCTCGACGTGGAAGGGCAGGATCAGCGGGCAGGACTCGCTGACGAAGAGGCGCGAACGCACGTCCAGGCCCAGCGCTTCCAGGCGTTCGATCTCCAGCAGCAGATGCGCCGGGTCGACGACGACGCCGTTGCCGATGTAGCAGGAGACACCGTCGCGCATGATGCCCGAGGGGATCAGCTGCAGCGCCGTCTTGCGGCCGTTGATGACCAGCGTGTGGCCGGCGTTGTGGCCGCCCTGGAAGCGCACGACACCTTGTGCGTGGTCGGTCATCCAGTCGACGATCTTGCCCTTGCCTTCGTCGCCCCACTGGGTGCCGATGACGACGACGTTGCGGCCGGCCCGGGCCGACAGAGCTGCTTGCATGTTCAATGCGTCCTCAAGAGTTCTCGAATCAGGAAACGGCGCGCAGCAGCCACTGGCCGCCGGCGAGCACGAGCTCGCGGTCGCATTCGAAGGCCTGGGCCTCCACCTCGTGGCCGGGCAGCATCGCGACGACGGTTTCGCCGGCTTCGCGCAACTGGCGCACTGCCGCGCGCAGCGCGGCGTCTTCGCCCCAGGGCG
>JBASTF010000631.1:0-3312 GCA_049274755.1 Rubrivivax sp.
GCTGCAGCATCAGCGCGTTCAGCAGCGGCGCGATGGCCGAGCCGCGTGCCGTGGCCGGCGTGTCCAGCGGCTGTGTGCGGGCCTTCTCGACGGCGGCCAGGAAGGGCTGCAGGCGTTCGGCCTTCAGTGGCCCGCCCGCGGTGGCCTGGTCCAGCGCCGTGCGCAGCGTGCCGGCCTCGGGCAGTGCCGCCTGGCGCTGCTGCTGCGTCTTCAGGCTGGGCAGGAAACGTGCGACGCTGTCGAAGCCGGCGATGACACGCTGCTCCACCAGCCGCTCCAGCCGCTCGCCGGCGGCTTCAGCCTGCTGCAGCACGGCTTCGGCATCCGGCCCCTGCACGACGACGATGACACCGCCGTCGCTGCCGGTGCTGATGTCGGCACGCAGGCTGGCGTCCAGCGCCATCGCCTCCTGGGACACCGGGCTCAGCGAGCTCAGCTCGGCTTTCCACAGGTCGCTGCGCTGCCACACCAGCAGGGCCGAGGCCAGGCCGGCGGCCAGCCACAGCCAGCGTGTGCGTGGCAGAACGGCCACCGCAACACGTGCCGCCTGGCCGAGCTGGCGGCGCAGGCCGACACCACGCGAGCCATCGGGCATCAGCACCGGCAGCAGGTAGCGTGTGGTCAGCAGCGCGGTGACCAGGCCGACGATGGAAAACAGCCCCAGCTGGGCCAGGCCCGGGAAACCCGAGAACAGCAGCGCCGCGAAGCCGCAGACCGAGGTCAGCAGGCCCAGGCGCATCGTCGGCCAGCCGTTGTGCAGCCAGTGGCGCCAGCCCTGGCCCTGGCTGCCGGCCGGGCCGCGGGCCTGGATCAGGTAGTAGATCGCGTAGTCGACCGCTTCGCCGATCAGCGTCGTGCCGAAACCCAGCGTCACGCCATGCACGCTGCCGAAGCCCAGGCCGACGCAGGCCACACCGGCCAGCACGCCGGTGGCCACCGGCAGCATCGCGACGACCAGGGCCACCGGCGATGCAAACGCCACCAGCAGCAGGGCGCTCATCAGCACCGTGCCGGCGATGGCCAGCCAGTGCACTTCCTTTTCGATCTGCGCCCGGCTGTCGACGGCAAACACCGGTGCACCGCTCACCTGCAGCGTCAGCCCCTGGGCCTGCAGCGGTGCAAAGGCCTGCCGCATCATCGCCAGCGCGGCGGCATGGGCGTCGAGGTCGGCACCATCGGCGCGGATGCCGGCCAGCAGCAGCGCACGGCCGCCTTCGCGGGCCACCCAGACACCGTCGTCGGTGCGCGGCGAACGCACCGGAATCATGCTTTCGGCGATGCGCTGCACCTCGCCGGTGGGGTCCTGGTCGAGCAGCGGCTTGATCGCCGTGCCGGCCGGTGTGCCCAGCAGCGACAGCGAATCGGCGATGGCGTCGCGCAGCCCGTCGGCGGCGAAGTGCTCGGGCACCACGGCCGGGCTCAGCAGGTAGCGGCGCTCGAACATCCAGCTGCCGATGCCGGCCCAGGCGTCGTTTTCGCCATTGCTCACCTGGTCGAAGCGGCCGCTGTCGCGCATGGCCTTGGCCAGTGTCTTCGACGCCGCGGCGCGGGCCTGGTCCGTGCCGCCTTCGATGCCGATGAACAGCGCACGTGCCGGCGCGCCGGACTTGATCTGGTCGATCAGCACGCGCTGCTGGCGGTCGGTGGTCGACGGCAGGAAGGCCGAGAGGTCGGCCGTGAAGCTCGTGCGTGTGATCTGCAGCGTGGCCAGCAGCAGGGCCGCCAGCCACAGCGCCAGCACCAGCAGCCGGTGGCGGCTGCTCAGCACGCCGCTGCTGTTGTTCATTTGCCCGCGACGGGCTGGGCCAGCGGCTCGACCAGCATCAGCGAGCGGTCGCCGCCGGCCAGCCGCAGGTCGATGCTGCGCACCTCGGCGTCGAGGCCGGCGATCTCCAGCTGCTGCACGCTGCGCGCCAGGCGCGCGTCGGTGGGTGTCAGCGACAGCACCCACTTGGCCGGGCTGCCCGACACCTCGGCGCGGAAATGGCGCTGCAGCGCCTGCGCGTCGCCGTTCAGCGTGCCGCGCATCGCGTCGGCCAGGGCCGAGAGTTCGGGAATGGCGTCCAGCGCCATCTGCCGCGTGCGTGTGCCGCGTTTCAGCACGACGGTGTTGCCCTGCACCTCCATCGACTCGGCGCGCGGTTCCTCGGTGAAACGCGCAAAGCGGTCGGGTGCGGTGAAGGTCAGGCGGCCGCTGGCGCGCAGCGGGCTGTCCAGCGAACTGACGGTGCGCTCTTCGGTGAAACGCGCTTCGCCGCTCTTGCGCTGCGACAGCAAGGCCATCAGCGCCGGCAGATCGAAGCCGGCCGCGGCCACCGGGCCGGCGGCCAGTGTCAGCACCAGCATCGGCAGCAGCATCCAGCGGCGGCGCCGCAGCGGTTCAGGCCACGCTGTCTTCGTTCCAGTAGTCATAGAAGTTGAACCAGTTGTAGGGCGCCTCGCGGCACAGCGACTCCAGCCGCCGCACATAGTCGGCGATGGCGGCCTGCACCAGGCGCTCACGTGCGGCCGGGTCGGCCGGCGGGTTGCGGAAATCGGCCAGCGACTCGAAGCGCACCTCGTAGCGTTTGCCGCCGCGGTACAGGCCGACCATGAAGATGACATGCCGGCGCAGCATCATCGCCAGGCGCATCGGCCCGTCGGTGAAACGTGCGGGCTGGCCCAGGAAGGGCAGTTCGACGCTGCTGCCATGCACGGCGTCGCTGGCGATGAAACGGTCGCCGAGCAGGCCGGTGAGGCCGCCGCCGTCCAGCCAGTCGCGGATCTTCAGCGCCGAACCGCGCTGGCCGATGGCGATGATGTCGAGCTCGAAACCCGGCGCCAGCGCCTGCAGCACGCTGTGGATCATGCGTGCGTTGTCGGGGTACATGACCATGGCCACGCGCAGCCCCGGGTGGCTGGTGCCGACGGCATGCAAGGCCTCGAAGCTGCCGACATGGGCGCCCAGCAGGAAGGCGCCACGGCCCTCTTCCAGCGTGGCGTCGACGAGCGCGCTGCCGCTGATCTGCAGCTCGAAGGCGTCGATGCGGCCGCAGGCGAACCAGATGCGGTCCAGCGCCACCGAGGCGAAGGCATGCACGTGGCGGTAGACGTCGCGCCAGGTGGCCGGCCGGCCGAGTGCACGGCCCAGGTAGCGCCGCGACTGGCGCCGTGCCTGCGGCGCAAACAGCACGAAGTACAGCGTCACCGGATGCAGCACCCAGCGTGCGATGCGCCGGCCCAGGTGGGTGGCGATCCAGGCGATGCTGCGCAGCGCCAGCAGGTTGCTGCGCTCCTGTGCCGCCGTCCAGTCCTTGGCCACGGCGGCACTCA